>NZ_JBFUGW010000475.1:0-2850 GCF_056402735.1 Rhizobacter sp. P3_C12 | reverse complement strand
GGGCTGGAGCGACGAGCGCCGGGGCAGCCACGCGCCGCAGCACCGACTTGATCCGCGCGAGCAGCTCGCGCAGGTCGAACGGCTTGGTGACGTAGTCGTCGGCGCCGATCTCCAGGCCGACCACCTTGTCGACCGCATCGCCGCGGCCGGTGACGATGATGAGCCCGCACTGGTGGTGCTCGCGCAGCCGGCGCGCGATCACGAAGCCGTCCTCGCCCGGCAGGCCCAGGTCCAGCAGCACCAGCGACGGCGGGTCGGTGGCCATCAAGGCATCGAGCGCGCGGCCCTGGTGGACCTGGGACACCCTGAAGCCCTGGCCGCCGAGGTAGTTGGCGAGCAACTGGGTGATGTCCACCTCGTCGTCCAGCACGGCGATGTGTTGCGGAACCCCCTGCGATGTCACGGCATGCCCCTTGTGGTGCGGTCTGTGTGTGYGTCCGCGTTCTGGCGGCCTGTGGCCTGCCCGTCGGCGGCCTCGCGGGACTATACGCGGCGCCGCCGCGCGCATCGAATGCCGTGGCGATTGATCGGGCGCAAGGCGGCCCGCGCACGCCGTTGCTATGGTGCGCGCCACCGTCCACACCACCTTGCCCCATGCCCGATTCCGTCGATCGATCCACCCTGCCCGAYGCGCTGATGCAGGCTGCCGTGCAAGGCGGCCTCGCCCCGTTGGCGCTCGGCGGCCGCAGGCTGCTGCCGATCGTGCAGGGCGGCATGGGCGTCGGCGTGTCGGCGCACCGGCTCGCGGGCACGGTGGCGGGCTTCGGTGCGATGGGCACGCTGTCGTCGGTCGACCTGCGGCGCCATCACTCGGACCTGATGGCGCTGACGCCCGACCTGCCGCCTGGCCGCGAGGCCACGGAGGCGGCCAAGCTGGCGATCAACGCGGCCAATCTGGTCGCGATCGAGCGCGAGATCCGCGCGGCACGCGCCCTCTCCGGCGGGCGCGGGCTGCTCGCGATCAACGTGATGCGCGCGGTCAGCGACTATGCGCCGTCGGTGACGCGGGCGCTCGAATGCGGCATCGACGCGGTGGTCGTCGGCGCCGGGCTGCCGCTGGACCTGCCGGAGCTGGCGAGCGAGCACCCGAGCACGCTGCTGATCCCGATCCTGTCGGACGCGCGCGGCGTGCAGTTGCTGGTGCGCAAGTGGGAGCGCCGCAAGCGCCTGCCCGACGCGATCGTCATCGAGCACCCGGGGCTGGCCGGTGGCCACCTGGGCGCGGCGCGCATCGGCGACCTGCATGACGCGAGGTTCGATTTCGAGACGGTGATTCCGCAGGTGCTGGCCTTCCTGCGCAGCGGCGGCTACGAGAAACAGATCCCGCTGATCGCGGCCGGCGGCGTGCGCAGCCATGCCGATGTGCGGCGGCTGCAGGCGCTGGGCGCTGCAGCGGTGCAGCTGGGCACGCCGTTCGCGGTGACGCACGAGTGCGATGCGCACGACGCCTTCAAGCAGGTGCTGGCACAGGCGCGCGATGAAGACCTGGTCGAGTTCACCAGCGTGGCCGGCCTGCCGGCGCGCGCGGTGCCGACAGCCTGGCTGCGCAACTACCTGAAGGCCGAGCCGCGCCTGCAGCAGACGGCGCACGCGAAGCCGCGCTGCACGCTGGATTTCGACTGCCTCGCGCAATGCGGATTGCGCGACGGGTTGCCGGGCTGGGGGCAGTTCTGCATCGACACGCAACTGGCCGCGGCACTGCGCGGGGATGTGAAGAAGGGGTTGTTCTTCCGCGGGGTGGGCAAGCTGCCGTTCGGGGAGCAGATCCGCGGGGTGGATGAATTGTTGCGGCACATGGTGACGCCGCTGCCGATCTGACGGCCTGAAGGCCTACACTGCGGCCCGGCATGTTCAATGGACCTCGAACCATTGAAAGGCGCGTGATGAAGTTGCTCCGCGCCCCAGGCCATCCGCCACATCGCCAGGGGTAGCCACAGCTGCCCTCCGAGTTGCCCGACCCACTCACGGCCGGGTTCGCACTCCGTCCGGTCAAAACGACAGCACCGCTGCGTCAGGCTCGGCAAGCTTCAACCATCGAATCTGCAGTTCTGATTCTGAACACTCAGGAGAGGCCATGACATCAGAGCAGTACCTTGTTCGAATCGAGGCATCGATGAAAATCGACCTTGACCTCTATCGAAGCGGGAATTCCACATCGCCACGCTTCGACAATGTCAGAGACAAAGACATCGTGAAATTCAAGGATTCACCAAGCGGGCTCGTCAACGTCAAGGGAATGTCCGGCGGCATTTCGACGTTCTCGGCCCCGCGCCCGGAGCCGAATTGGTGGTGGATCAGAGCCGGGACTGTCGTCCCCAAGGGCCTGGTCATCACACGAGACAACACTGACCCCAGGACCGGCATCACTCACTACACAATCCGCCCGGCGGAAAACATGCTGCTGACGGTCTACACGGAGCAGGTGTGCAAGCTCGTTGGCGTCTCCAAGCTGCCGATTGAAGAAGCCATCCTGCGCGGTGGCCGCTGGATCCACGACTGAGGGCAATGACATGGAATGGTCTGAAATCAACTGCATCATCTCGGCACTCGAAGCATTGATCGAGAAGTACGAGACCTCGCTCAAAGGCGGCATGCTCGATGAGGACGATCAATCGGACGTCAGCAATGACCTCGCCTATGCAGTCGTGCTGAAGGGCAAGTACGAGGAGATGCGTGCGAAGGCTGCAGGCTGAAGCAAGCTCACCGCAACAACTGCAGCAGCGTCTCCATGTCCACCGGCTTCACCAGGTGCTCGTCGAAGCCGTGCGCCGCCGACTTGAGCCGGTCCTCCGCCTGCCCGTAGCCGGTCAGCGCGATCAGCTTCAGCGCGCTGCCCCCCTCCCTCGCGCG
>NZ_JBFUGW010000474.1:0-2850 GCF_056402735.1 Rhizobacter sp. P3_C12 | reverse complement strand
GGCCTGCACGGCGAGAAGAGCGCCGACATGCTGGTCGCCGACGTGAACCGCGATGGCCGCGACGACATCCTGTGGTGGAGCAGCGACCCGACGCAGAACAAGGTGTACCTGAGCAACGGCGACGGCACGTTCACACCGTCGGCCAGCTTCAATCTGACCACCGCGAGCGACGTGCTGCAGCATCGCGACAGCTCGGCTGCGTTCGTGACCGGGGACTTCACCGGCAAAGGCGATGTGGAGATCCTGCGGCTGCGGGCCTCGCCGACACCGGGGGATGCGACAGCGAACCAGCTCTACGTGAAGGCGGGCACCTCGCTGCCGCCTGATCTGTTGACCAGCGTGACCTCGCCGGAGGGCCTGAAGACGACGCTCAGTTGGGTGTCGCTGGGCAGTTCGGCCCGCGGTGGGATCGGCGACCGGTATATGAGCGATCGCGGAGATGCGGCCAACGCGGCGGTGTATCCGCTGTTCGATGCGGTGCAGCCCGGCTACGTGGTCGCGACCGTCGACCGCGACAGTGGTGTCGGCAGCGGTACGGTGTCCGAAGAGTTCGGCTACCGCGGCTTCAAGGCAGCACACGACGGCCGCGGCCCGCGCGGCTTCCGCGAGGTGCGCAGCCAGCGGCCGGCAGCGGACGGCAGCGTCTTGTCGCAGTCGACGCAGGTCGCGCTGTCATACCCCTACATCGGGCAGCCCGCGCGCACGCAGAGCTGGCGCGGCTCGCTGAACCAGACATCGCCGCTGCTGTTGGCAAGCGAGGCCAACATCTATTGCGACGCCTCGGCGTCGACCACGGCCGAAGCGGCTGCGACTGTCGCCGCGCCGTGCCCGGTGCCGGCCACGGTACGGCTGCAGCGGCCGTACCTGTTCCAGAGCAGCAAGACTGCGCGCGAGCTGAACGGCGATGCGCTGCCCGGCACGACCGTGACAAGCCGCTACAACGAGAACGGTGACCCGAAGGAGATCGTGGCGATCACCACCGGCACGGCCGCGGGGAACGTGGCACAGACCATCACCGCGACGACCAAGCACGACTACGCCCTCAACAACATCGCAGACGACAACTGGGTGCTGGGTGGCGTGCAGCGCTCGACGCAGGAGCGCAGCGTGCCGAACAGTCTGGCGGCCATCGGTGCGAGTGCCGGCACGGCGCCGAATGCGACCGCGACGCGCGGCACGCCGCCGACGGCCACGCTGAGCGTGCCGGTCTTCACGGCCACGCAGATCGGGCAGAGCAGCGGCACCACGGCGACGATGAGCAACACCGGCGGCGTGGCGATCAACATCACGATGCCGACCGCCGCGGCGGTGTCGTCGGCGTCGGGCAGCGAGTTCGGCTTCGCGGGCACGACCTGCGGTACGACTTTGGCCGCCAACGCCTCATGCACGGTGAGCGTGACTTTCGCGCCTTCTGCGGCTGGTACGCGCACTGGCGGGTTGAACCTCAACACCGAGCTGGGCGTGAAATCGGCTGTGCTCTCGGGTACAGGCCAGGCACCGTCGGGCAGTCTGTCTGCCCTGGCTTTTGGTGACGTGGCCGTCGGCAGCGCACCGATGCAGGCTTCGACGCTCACCAACACCGGTGTCGGCCCGCTGAGCGTGACGGTGCCGGCTGCTGCCTCGGTCAGTGGCACGGACTTCGGTTTCGTCTCGACGACCTGCGGCAGCTCGCTGCCGGTGGGTGGCACGTGCGCGATCACGGTGCGCTTCCAGCCGACGGCCAATGCGGGGCGCAGCGGTGGCCTGAGCATCGGTACGGGTGCAGGGACTCTGTCTGCTGCGCTCAGTGGCACAGGCCTGCAATCGGTGATCGCGGTGAACGGCAATGGGGCGGCAAGCCTGTCGGCGCAGAAGAGTGGTGCGGCCGGAAGCGGCACGGTCACCTTCACGAACAGCGGCAACCAAGCGGCGACGCTTGCGATGTCGGGCCTCAGCGCGCCGTACTCGGTGAGCCCGGCCAGTTGCGTGGCGCCTGCGGGCGGTAGCTGTGCCGTGACGGTGTCGATGACGACGGCCGGTGCGATCGGCGCGCAAGGCGGCCAGACCCTGACGGCCACCGGTGGAACGACCGGTGCGGTATCCGCCTCGGTGGCGGGCACGCTGTACGGCTCGGCGATCTCGGTCACCGGCAACGGCGCGACCGGCTTGAGTGCCACGAAGGGCGGCAGCGCAGCCTCCGGCACGGTGAGCTTCACCAACAGCGGCAACCAGACGGTGACGCTTTCGATGTCGGGGCTCAGCGGCGCATACAGCGTGGCACCCACCAGCTGCACGGTCGACGTGGGAGGCACGTGTTCGGTGACGGTGTCGATGCGCACAAGCGACAGCATCGGCGCGCAAGGTGCGCAGACGCTGGTGGCGACCGGCGGCACGCTGGGTGCCGCATCGGCCACGGTGTCCGGTACGGTGACGGGCTCGGTCGCGACGCCCACCTTCAGTGGCCTGGCCTTTGGCACGGTGAACCAGAACTCGGCAGCCCCGACGGGACTGATCAACTGGCGCAACGACGGCAACGTGCCGATGACGCTGACGGGGCTGTCCAACCTGCCTGCTGCACTGAGCATCGTCGGCAACGGTTGCGGCAACGTCGCGCCGGGCAATGGCTGCTCGATGAACGTGCAGCTGGCGACTGGCACGCTGACGAACTTCAACCAGACGGTGAGCTCCGTGGGTGCGACGGTGAATGCCTTGATCACGGCCAGCGGCATGGTGCAGACCATTCCCGGTGCGCTGTTCAACCTGAGCACGGCTGCAGACCATTCCCGGTGCGCTGTTCAACCTGAGCACGGCGGCGACGTCGACGACCACGTACACGACGATCACGCTGACGGTGGCCAACCCGTACAGCGC
>NZ_JBFUGW010000473.1:0-2856 GCF_056402735.1 Rhizobacter sp. P3_C12 | reverse complement strand
TGCATGATCTGAGCCAAGAAATCCGCCGCCGAACGTGCGTCTAGAGACAAGCTCCTCGATGCGATCCGCAGCCAGCAGGGCGCTGGCAAGATCCGTGTTCTGCTGTATGAGGGCATTCTGGCGAGCTTCGCCAGCCACTTCTCCTCCGACCCTCAGCGCGAGCTTGGCAGCAGCCACATGGCGCCCTTGCTGTAAACAAGCTCTGAGGGCGAACATCAGGCGTTGAAGTTCTACGTCTCGTCGTTCTAAAGGGTTGAGCTCGGGCAGGCTTTCATTCGAGAGTGCGAGTGCGATCAGTTCGTCCATCCGGCCCGCGGACAGCAACAATTGAGGCAGCGCCGCCGCAACGTACGAACTGCTTGCCGCGAGGGGCTTCAGCTTTGCGAGGAATGCATCGAGTGCGGCCGCATCGGGCTTGAACGTCTCGTTGAACCAGGTTTCCGCCGGTTCGTCCAAGAAGTGCAGGCCCGCGTCCTTGACGAACAGTGGGCGCCCAAACTCAGTCGCGAACGTTCGCACTGCGCTCTCGGGCACCCCGGCGATCTGGGCCAAGATGGAAATCGGTACCAGGGGACGCAGTACCGCAAGACCCCTGCAGATGAGGTCGATCTGACTCGCTTCTGTCGGGCCCGACTCGGCTTTCAACCTGTCGACAGCCTTGGTCAGCAGGCCTCCGATTGCGCGCTGAACTGTCGTTGGCGTTGGCCCGAGTGCCATGAGCATGTCGCCGATGGGCGGGACACCTTCCATAGCCAAGGCCTGAACCCGGGGGTTGTCACTGCTGAGATAGGCGAACTCCGCGGTCTCGGCGTCTGTTGCGTCTGGGTAGGTGAGCCGTAGATGCGTGGCGCTCTCCGTCTTAGAGAATGACTCCAGCTTGATCACAAGAGTGTCGAGTGGAGCCCCCAGATGCTCTCGACGGTGGGATCGACACGTGAAAGCCAATCGCACCCCGTCGGGCATGTCAGCGTTGATCAGGTCATATACAAAGGCGCGCTCACCAATCTCATGTGCGGCCATGTATGCGTTGTCAGCTGCATCGATGATGATGCAAAGGCTCGCTTGGGGAGTACGAGCCCGTAGAAGATCGAGCGCTTGCTTGAGCCGTGATACGAAGGCTCGCATGAACGCTTTGGGATCGGCGCCCGTGGACGGAATCAACGGAAGGCAAAGCTGCTGGGCTGCAAGTTCATTCGCGATCTGGACGAGAGCGTCGCGATACCGATGGCGGTACTTCAAGGCCTGGCGGTACGTCCCGTCACCAAAGCAGTCGTACAGCACTGCGACCGACCCCTCGGGCATGGCGCGGGCCAGACGTGCCGACAGAGTTGACTTGCCCACGCCACCGTCTGCATGGATGACCACGGGGCGTTGCGCGGCAAGCAACGCCGTCAGTATGTCCGCCTGCTGCGCCCGCGGGAGCACCTGTTTTGGCTCGGAGATTAATGAGGGCGCAGGCAGGAGATCGATCTCAGTCACTTGCAAGACGCGAAGCACGTCGTAGAGCCGGATCGAACGGTCCTTCGCCCCCTCGTCTGCGGCTTTGCGAGTGACCAACTCCTTCAGTTGCAGGGGGGCGTCAGCGTCTGGCTCCGACATGTACGCGCTAAGATCCTGGCTCAGCAGATTGCGCTGCTCCCACAGATCGGGCTCGCCGGCTTCTACCGAAAAGGCTTTAAAGAAGCGCTGCACATTGCCGCCTGCCGGCTTCGCATAACGCATCAGCAGGCGGGCAGTTGCACCGTGGCGCGGTGCCTTAACGCCCGCGGCGATGTCGGCCAAGGCTTCAAGAACGCCTTCGTCGATTGGTCTGTTGGTCAGAAAGCTGAATCTCACCCTCTCGGCCAAGACGTCGATTCCGAGCGTGTTCTCCAAGTCCTTGAAGCGTTTGGCGAAACCGGCCATGGTCTTGGCCAGACCGCTCGCTGTCCACGACTGGTGCGCCTGTTTGGATGAATGCTTGAGCTGTACATAACGGATGGCCTTGGCCTCAGTCAGCTCCTCGCTTCCGTAGTAAAGGCCGACGTCAATGACCTCATCGCCAGCGTCCGTCGAGGCATCACCTTCGGCCAGCGATGCCCCTTCAATCGACACCGCCACAAGACCGTCTTTCCCGGCAAGAAGCCCGAGGCATTGCCGAGCAGCCCACTGATAGTGGAACTGGTCTCCGCTTCTAGAAGGGCCTACAGAACCTAGTGTCGCCATGTGTTTTGACGCTCCCTGCAATGTTTGTCTTTCCGCGAAGCATACTTTTGGCGCCGGCGTACCACTTACGCTAGTTTGCCCTCTCCGCTGGGGCGATGACCGCAGCGAGTACAAGACCGTGCCGTCAGAGTCAGAAGTTGAGTGGCTGCAACCGCAGCGTGGCCGCGAAGAATGTCTGCGGGGCAACGGACTGCTCGGGGTCGTTCGCGCGGATTCTGGCCAGAGAGAAGCAGTCCAGCGAGTAGGATGGGTCTTCGCCGTCGCGCAAACCGGTCCGAACGTCCTTCGTCGAGCGAGAGCAGCGCGCGCATCGGGATTGCGCTGCGCAAGACATCGCGCAGCGGCTTCGCGTCAAGCCGGCGAAGCTCGACGACATCGAACAGGACGGCAACGCGTTGCCGTAGATCAGGTCAGTGCCATACGCCTTCCGCCTAGGGAACCGCTGATTTATTCGGGCAGATCTCGATGGCCGAACGAGGCGTGGACAGCGAGGATGGTTGCATGAAACAGACGAGCTTTGCGAGCCTGGAGTACGCGGGCAAGAAGCGCCAGACGAGGCGCGAGAAGTTCCTGGGCGAGATGGAGCGCGTGGTGCCGTGGTCGGCGCTGTGCGGCTTGATCGAGCCGCACTATCCGCGCAGCGGCCGCGTC
>NZ_JBFUGW010000472.1:0-2856 GCF_056402735.1 Rhizobacter sp. P3_C12 | reverse complement strand
CTTCGAGGTCGAGGGACTCGACCGTCAGCCATTCATCGCTTGCTGTCATCCCCCGATTGTCTCAGCACCGCAGGGGCACCTAGAAAATCGAGTCGCGATCGATCCCGCTGCGCGCCATGCGGCGCTTGAGCTTGACCAGCGCCTCCTGCTGGATCTGCCGGATGCRCTCGCGCGTCAGGCCCAGCCGCTCGGCCAGCACCTCCAGCGTCTCGGGCTCGCGGTCGCGCAGGCCGTAGCGGCCCGACAGCACCTCGCGCTCGCGCTCGTTCAGCTCGTCCAGGCCGTGCTGCAGCAGCACGTCGATCTCGTGGTTCAGCGTGGTCGACAGCGGATCGCTCGCGCCTTCGTCGGCCACGCTGTCGATCATCGATTCGGAGTTCTCGCGGTCGATCGGCGCATCGAGCGAGGCCGGCAGTTCGGCGAACTTCAGCAGCTCGCTCACCTCCTGCACCGGCCGGCCGACACGGGCCGCGATGTCTTCGACCCGCACCGGCTTGTCGGTGCCGTCGCCGTGCGTGCCGTCGGCCTCGAGCGCGCGGCGCGCCTTCAGCACGTGGTTCAGCTCGCGCACCACGTGCACCGGCAGCCGCACCAGCCGGGCCTGGTGCATGATCGCGCGCTCGATGCTCTGGCGGATCCACCACGACGAATAGGTCGAGAAGCGGAAGCCGCGCTCCGGCTCGAACTTGCTGATCGCATGCATCAGCCCGAGGTTGCCCTCCTCGATCAGGTCGGTCATCGGCAGGCCGCGCCCGAGGTAGTTCTTCGCGATGCTGACGACCAGCCGCAGGTTGCGCTCGATCATCGACTGGCGCGCGCTGAAATCGCCGGCGCGGGCCCGCGTCGCGGTGTCGAATTCTTCCTGCGGCGTCAGCAGCGGCGTGCGGCGGATGTCGCGCAGGTAGGTCTGCAGCGTGTTGCCGACCTCGCCCTCGCCCGCCGCGATCTCGATCACCGGACGCACGTCGTCCGACGGCAGTTCAGGCTGCTCGTGCGGATCGCCCTGCGGATCGGCCTCGGCCGCGGATTCCGCCGGCTCGGCCTGCGCCGCGTCCATCTTCAGCGCCGGCAGCGGCGGTCTCGTGCCGGTGTCATGGCCCAGCGCATGCCCGTTCAGTGTGCTGCGCTTCTTGACCATGCTGTTGCCCGGGCTGGTGGAGGGTGGGCCGCGCCTCAGCGTGGCGGCAGGAGCTTCGCGGGATCGATCGGCCTGCCGAGCTTGCGGATCTCGAAGTGCAGCGCCACCCGGTCGGCATCGGTGGCGCCCATCTCGGCGATCTTCTGGCCGCGGCGCACGGTCTGGTCTTCCTTGACCAGCAGCGCCTGGTTGTGCGCGTAGGCCGTCAGGAAGGTGTTGTTGTGTTTCAGGATCACGAGGTTGCCGTAGCCGCGCAGCCCGGAGCCGGCATAGACGACGCGCCCATCGGCGGCCGCCAGCACCGGGTCGCCGGCCTTGCCGGAGATCGACAGGCCCTTGCTGCGCACGTCGTCGAAGCCGGCCACCACTGCACCGGTGGCGGGCCACTGCCAGTTGATGTCGTCGTCATCGCGCGGGGCGGGCGATACCGCCACCGGGGCGGTGGCAATCGCGACCGGCGCCGTGGTGGCCGAGGCCCCCGACGCGGGCCGCGGCGCATCGAGCGGCTTCACGTCGACCTTCGCCGCCGTCACGCCGCGCGTGGCCACCGCATTCGGGTCCGCACCCGGCGGCACGACGCGCAGCACCTGGCCGACCTCGATGACGTTCGGGTTGTCGAGGTTGTTCCACTTGATCAGGTCTTTCCAGTTCTGGCCGGTCTCGAGCCCGATGCGGATCATCGTGTCGCCCGGCTTCACCGAATAGAAGCCCGGCTTGCCGGCGTTCTCGGCGCCGGGCAGCGGCTTCACGGCCTCCGGCGTGCCGGCCACCGGTGCCGGCGTCGCGACCTGTGTGCCGCCGGCCGTCGTGACCGGGGCCCGCGTGCCACCGCGATCCTCGACCGGCGCGTGGTACTTCGTCGACGAACAGGCCGCGAGGGCAAGCGCCGCCAGCACGATCGCGATCGCTCGGGGGCCGGTCGAATGGCGGCGCGCGGCCGCGGGAGTCGAGGTGCTTGCCATCACTGCCACTGTCATCAATCCGTTCCTGATTTTAGGGGGACGAACAGCACGGCCTCATGAACCGTGCGCTCGTAGCCACCCTCTGTTCTGTCGACCACCACCAGCACCTGGCCCTGTCCTGCAGCCCGTTGCACCGGCGCCACCAGACGGCCGCCGACGGCCAGTTGATCGAGCCAGGCCTGCGGCAGGTCGTCGCCGCCGGCGGCCGAGATGATGCTGTCGTACGGCGCGTTCGGCGGGTGGCCCCGCATCCCGTCACCATACACCAGCCTGATGTCCGTCAAGCGCATCGGCGCCAGCAGCTCGCGCGCCTTGTCGTGCAGCGGCTTGAGCCGCTCCACCGACAGCACCTGCCGCGACAGCTGCGCAAGCACCGCCGCCTGGTAGCCGCAACCGGTGCCGATCTCGAGCGTGCGGCCCAGCGTGCGCCGCGTGCGTGCGGCGGGGCTCGCCATCAGCAGCTCGATCATGCGCGCMACCACCGAGGGCTTGGAGATGGTCTGCCCGAGGCCGATCGGCAGGCTGGTGTCTTCATAGGCCTGGTTGACCAGCGCCGTGTCGACGAAGGCATGGCGTGGCACGCGGGCCATCGCGCCGAGCACCAGCTCGTCGCGCACGCCGCCGCCGCGCAGCCGGTCGACCATGCGCTGGCGCACGCCGGCCGAATCGAGGCCGAGGCCGGTCGGCACCACGCGCTGGGCCGATGCGGCGGCCGCCTGCTGCACCGGCCGCTGCGGCCGCAGCACCTCGCGGCCC
>NZ_JBFUGW010000471.1:0-2865 GCF_056402735.1 Rhizobacter sp. P3_C12 | reverse complement strand
GCGCGGTGCGCAGGCCTGGACRGCCGATGCGCAGGTGCTGCTCGCGGCCGCCGCCGCACTCGCCCCCGAGGCCGCGGCGACGCTGCGCGAATGGATCCCGCTCGGCATCGACGAGCCGCCGGCGCTGCCGGGCGTGCAGGCCGAGCGGCGCCTCCTGTCGTGCCGGCTGCACAAGCCGCTGTACCGCGTCGACGCGATCCTGCAGGCCTTCGCACGCTTGCCCGGGCGTTGCACGAACTGGACGCTGGAGGTCGCGGCCGCCGGCCCGCAGACCGACGAGCTGCGCCGCATGGCCGACACGCTGGGCATCGCGGGGCGCGTCGACTTCACCGGCATGCTCGATGCGCAGTCGCTCGCGCGCAGCTACCGGCGCGCGGCCGTCTTCGTCAGCGTGCCGGAATCCGACGGCACCTCGGTGAGCCTGCTGGAGTCGCTGGCGGCCGGCTGCCTGCCGGTGCTGAGCGACCTGCCGGCCAACCGCGAATGGGTGACCGACGGCCACAACGGCTTGCTGGTGGCCGACCTCGCGCGCCTCGACGACGCGTTGCTGCGTGCGATCGACACCTGGGACACCGGCACCTGGGCGCGCGACGGGCAGCCGTTCAACCGCCAGCTGGTCCGCGACAAGGCGATGTTCGAAGGCAACATCCGCCAGTTCATCGCGCTGCATGCGCGCCTGGAGGGCCGAGTTTCATGATGCCGCGCATCGTTCACCTGACCACCGTGCACCCGCGCGACGACATCCGCATCTTCCACAAGGAATGCCGCTCGCTCGCGCGTGCCGGCTACGAGGTGATCCAGGTCGTCGGCGACGGGCTCGGCGATGCGCAGGTCGATGGCGTGCGCATCGTCGACATCGGCACGGCGCCGGCCGGCCGCCTCGCGCGCATGCGCCGCCAGCCGAAGCTCGCGCTGCAGCGGGTGCTCGACCTGCAGCCGGCGCTGGTGCACTTCCACGACCCGGAACTGCTGCCGGTCGGCGCCGCGCTGGCGCGCCGCGGCATCGTCGCGGTCTACGACGCGCATGAAGACGTGCCGCGGCAGATCCTGACCAAGCAGTGGATTCCCGCGGCGCTGCGCGCGCCGCTGTCGTGGGCCTTCGAGCGCTACGAGAACTGGCGGGTGCGCCAGCTGTCGGGCGTGGTCGGTGCCACGCCGCACATCACCGCGCGTTTCGCGCCGCTCGCGCGGCGCGCGGCCAACGTCGCCAACTTCCCGTTCCTCGACGAGCTGGCGGCGGTGGCGGCACCGCAGCCGCGCGGGAACATCGTCTGCTACGTCGGCGGCATCACCCGCACGCGCGGTGCGCTCGAGATGGTGCTCGCGCTGCCGCAGGTGCCGGGCGTGACGCTGCTGCTGTGCGGCCGCTTCGAGGACGCGGCGCTCGAGGCCGAGCTGCGCGCGCTGCCCGGCTGGGCGCAGGTCGACTACCGCGGGCAGGTCGGCCGGGCGCAGGTGCGCGAGGTGATGGCGCGCTCGTTCGCCGGGCTGGTCACGCTGCAGCCGATGCCGAGCTACCTGGATTCGCTGCCGATCAAGATGTTCGAGTACATGTCGGCGCAGCTGCCGGTGATCGCGTCGAACTTCCCGCAGTGGCGCGAGATCGTCGAGGTGCATGACTGCGGGCTGTGCGTGAACCCGCTCGACCCGAACGCGATCGCCGACGCGATCCGGCTGCTGCGCGATGCGCCGGACCGCGTGCGCGTGATGGGTGAAGCGGGCCGGCGCGCGGTCGACGAGGTGTTCAACTGGCCGCAGGCCGAGCGCGCGTTGCTGAACTTCTACAGCGAGCTGCTGCGTTGAACATCCTGCTGATCAACCACTATGCGGGCTCGCCCCGGCACGGCATGGAGTTCCGGCCGTACTACCTGGCGCGCGAATGGGTGCGCGCCGGGCACCGGGTGCAGATCGTCGCGGCGTCGCAGTCGCATGTGCGCAGCCGGCAGCCGGAGGTCGATGCAGCACCGCTGGACGAGGCGATAGCCGGCATCGCCTACCGCTGGCTGCCGTCGCCGCGCTACCAGGGCAACGGCATCGGCCGGGTGCGCAACATCGCAGCCTTTCTGGTGCGGCTGTGGCGCGAGACGCCGGCGCTGGTCGAGCGCTTCCAACCCGACGTCGTGATCGCCTCCAGCACCTACCCGATGGACATGTGGGTCGCGCGGCGCATTGCGCGGCGCGCGAAGGCGACGCTGGTGTTCGAGGTGCATGACCTGTGGCCGCTGTCGCCGATCGAGCTGTCGGGCATGTCGCCGCGGCATCCGTTCGCGCTGCTGTGCCAGAAGGCCGAGGACGATGCGTACCGCGATGCCGATGTCGTGGTGTCGATGCTGCCGAAGGTGGCCGGCCACATGGGCGCGCACGGGCTGGACCTGCGCAAGCTGCACATCGTGCCGAACGGCATCTCGCCGGACGACTGGGCTGGCGAACCGGCGCCGCTCGATGCCGCCATCGCTGCCCACATCGCCGCGCAGAAGGTGCAGGGCCGCACCGTCGTCGGCTATGCGGGCTCGCACGGGCTGCCGAACGCGCTCGACGTGCTGCTCGATGCGGCGGCACTGATGCGCGACGAGCCGGTCTCGTTCGTGCTGGTCGGCGACGGCATGGAGAAGCCGCGCCTCGCACAGCGCGTCGTCGACGAATCGCTGCGCCACGTCGCGCTGTTCCCGCCGGTGCCGAAGGCCCAGATCCCGGCGCTGCTGCGCGAGGTCGACATCGCCTGGATCGGCTGGCAGCGCACGCCGATCTACCGCTTCGGCATCGCGCCGAACAAGCTGATGGACTACATGATGGCCGGCTGCGCGGTGCTGCATTCGGTGGACGCTGGCAACGACCCGGTGGCGGAGGCCGGCTGCGGCGTGACGG
>NZ_JBFUGW010000470.1:0-2868 GCF_056402735.1 Rhizobacter sp. P3_C12 | reverse complement strand
GTCCAGGCCCAGCGCCAGGCGAAACCGGTGAGGCGCGCCGACTACGACGGCACGCCGCTCGCGACCGCGCTGCAGGCACAGCTGCTGCCCGCGGCCGCGGGTCGCCCATGGACCGTTCTGCTGAGCCTGCGCGCCGGCACGCAGGCGCTGCCCGCGGCGCGGCTGCGCGAGGCAATGCAGGGCCTGCCGGACACCCGCGTCGTCGAGATCCAGCCCGAGCTCGATGCGCTCTACGCGCGCTACCTGCGCGAGGCCTTCTGGCAGAGCGCGCTCGGCGCGCTGGCGGTGCTGCTGATCCTGTACGCCGGGCTGCGCTCGCTGCGTCGGCTGTGGCGTGTCGCGCTGCCGCTGGCGGCCAGCGTGGTGCTGGTGCTGGCCGGGCTCACGCTCGCCGGCGTCGCGCTCGGCGTGCTGCACCTGGTCGGGCTGCTGCTGGTGGTGGCGGTCGGGTCGAACTACGCGCTGTTCTTCGACCAGCTGGCGCAACACACACCACAGCAGGAGGCCCAGGCCGCTGACGCCGAGACGCTCGCCTCGCTGCTGCTGGCCAACCTGACCATCGTCGCGTCGTTCGCGCTGCTGTGCACCTCCAGCGTGCCGCTGCTGGTGGCGCTGGGCGAGGTGGTCGCGCCGGGCACGCTGCTGTGCCTGCTGCTGTCGGCCAGCTGGGCGCGCCGTCCGGGCGGTGTGGGACAATCCGCCCCCTGAATTCCCCTGCCGGCGGGCAGTGCTTTTTGCATGACGACCTGGCCCGTTCCCACCTTCCTGCTGTTCAGCGCCGCACTGCACCTGCTGGCGCTGCTCGCCGTGCTGCGCACGCCCAGCGCGTGGCCGTGGGCGCTCGGCGCGGTCGTGCTGGACCACCTCGCGATCACGCTGCTCGGGCTGTGGCCGCGCTCGACCTGGCTGGGCGAGAACATCACGCGGCTGCCGGCCGATGCCGCGGCGCGCGGCGAGATCGCGCTGACGCTCGACGACGGCCCGGACCCGGTGCTGACGCCGCAGGTGCTGGACCTGCTCGACGCGGCCGGCGTGCACGCCACCTTCTTCGTGATCGCCGAACGCGCCGCGGCACACCCCGCGCTGCTGCGCGAGATCGTGCGGCGCGGCCACGAGGTGCAGAACCACAGCTGGCGGCACCCGCATGCGTTCTCGCTGTTCGGCCCGCGCCGCATCGCGCGCGAGCTGCAGCAGGCGCAAGCATTTCTTCACACGACCACCGGCGAGCGGCCGACGCTGTTCCGCGCGCCGGCCGGCCTGCGCAACGTGTTCCTCGGCCCGCTGCTGCACCGTGCGGGCCTGCGGCTCGCGAGCTGGACGCGCCGCGGCTTCGACACCCGCGACGGCGATGCCCGGCGCGTGCTGGCGCGCCTGACGCAGGGCCTGCGCGGTGGCGACATCCTGCTGCTGCACGACGGCCATTGCGCCACCACGCCCGACGGCCGGCCGGTGGTGCTGGAGGTGCTGCCGGCACTGATCGCGCAGGTGCGGCAATCGGGGCTGCGCTTCGTGCGGCTGGGCGATGCCTGGCCTGTGCGCCCGGCGCTGGCGACGTCCCACACCGCCCCCGCCGCATGAAGCCGGTCGCGATCACGCGGATGACGGTCACGAGCGCACTCGGGGCCGGCAACGAGACCCACCTGCAGGCGCTGCGCGACGGCCGCAGCGGGCTCGCACCGTGCCGCTTCGAGGATGTCGCGCTGGCCTGCCATGTCGGCGAAGTCGCCGGCGTCGATGCGATCGCGCTGCCGGCCGAGCTCGAAGCCTACGAGTGCCGCAACCATCGCCTCGCGTGGCTCGGCTTGCAGCAGAACGGTTTCCGCGCGGCGGTGCGTGCGGCGCGCGAGCGCCATGGCGCGCAGCGCGTCGCGGTGCTGCTGGGCAGCAGCACCTCCGGCATCCTGCAGACCGAGCATGCGTACCGAAGGCGCGGGCCCGACGGCGCGCTGCCGGCCGATTTCCACTACGCCGAGACGCACAACACCGGCTCGCTGGCGCGCTTCGTCGCGCTCGCGCTGCAGCTCGACGGCCCGCAGTGGGTGGTGTCGACGGCCTGCTCGTCGAGCGCCAAGGTGTTCGCGGCCGCCGCGCGGCTGATGGAGCTCGGCTGGATCGACGCGGCGGTGGTCGGCGGCGTCGACAGCCTGTGCCTGACGACGCTGTACGGCTTCAACTCGCTGGAGCTGCTGTCGCCGCAGATCTGCCGGCCCTGGGATGCCGGCCGCAACGGGCTGTCGCTCGGCGAGGCGGCGGCGTTCGCGCTGCTGGAGCGCGATGGGCCGGACGCGCCGCAAGGCTGGCTGCTCGGCACCGGCGAGAGCAGCGACGGCTTCCACATGAGCTCGCCGCTGCCCGACGGCGGCGGCGCGGTCGCGGCGATGCAGCAGGCGCTGGCCGGTGCCGGCCTGCAGCCGGGCGACATCGACTACATCAACCTGCACGGCACCGCGACGCACAACAACGACGCGGCCGAAGACCGCGCGGTGCAGACCGTGTTCGGACCGGCCGTGCCGTGTAGCTCCACCAAGGGCGCGACCGGCCACACGCTGGGCGCGGCCGGCGGCGTCGAGGCGGTGCTGAGCGTGCTCGCGCTGCAGCACGGGCTGATCCCGGGCGGGCTGAACCGGCTGCAGCCGGATGCCGAGCTGCAGTCGAACTACGTCGACCACAGCCGCGCGGCGCCGTTGCGCCATGTGCTGAGCAATTCGTTCGGCTTCGGCGGCTCGAACGCCAGCCTCGTGTTCGGAGCCGCCCGATGAGCACGCTCTTCGTGCATGGCATCGGGCTGTGCGGCCCCGGGCTCGCCGACTGGGCGCAGGGCGCGCAGGCGCTCGACGGACGGGCCGCCTACGTGCGCACCGCCACGGC
>NZ_JBFUGW010000469.1:0-2914 GCF_056402735.1 Rhizobacter sp. P3_C12 | reverse complement strand
GCGCTCGACCACCGGCTCGCGCTGGTCGGCCGCACGCGCGACGACTTCGCGGCGCGCCTGGGCGACTGGCTGCGCGACGAGGTCTCGCCCGCCGTCGCCAGCGGCCGYGTGCCGGGCGAAGGCGTGCCGCGGCTCGCGTTCGTGTTCAGCGGGCAGGGCCCGCAGTGGTTCGCGATGGGCCGCGAGCTGATCGCCGCGCAGCCGGTGTTCCGCGATGTGATCGAGGCCTGCGATGCCTTGATGCAGCCGCTGACCGGCTGGTCGCTGCACGCGGAACTGGCGAAGGACGAGGCCGGGTCGCGGCTCGCCGACACCGAGGTCGCGCAGCCGGCGCTGTTCGCGATCCAGGTCGCGCTGGCGGCGCTGTGGCGCAGCTGGGGCATCGTGCCCGACGGCGTGGTCGGCCACAGCGTCGGCGAGATCGCGGCCTTGCACGTGGCCGGCGTGCTGGGCCTGGCCGATGCGGTGCGCGTGGTGTGCCAGCGCGGCCGCGTGATGCAGCAGGCCACCGGCACCGGCCGCATGGCGCAGGCGAGCCTGGCCGAAGACGAGGCCGTGCAGCTGCTGAAGCCCTACGGCGATCGCCTGGCGCTCGGTGCCGTCAACGGCCCGCGCAGCATCGTGCTGTCGGGCGAGCCGGCGGCGCTCGACGAACTGCTGGCGGCGCTGACGCGGCGCGGCATCTCGCACCGCATGCTGCCGGTGCAATACGCCTTCCACAGCGCGCAGATGGCGCCGTTCCAGCAGACGCTGGCCGGGCTGCTGGCCGATGTGCCGTCGCAGCCGATGGCGGTGCCGGTGTACTCGACCGTGCTGGGCGGGCTCGCGACCGGGCAGCGTTTCGACGGCGTGTACTTCGGCCGCAACGTGCGCGAGCCGGTGCGGCTGCATGCGGCGATCACCGCGATGGCCGGCGACGGCTTCGGCAGCTTCCTCGAGATCGGGCCGCACCCGGTGCTGAGCGCGTCGATCGCCGAGAGCCTGGCGGCGGCCGGTGCGACGGGGCAGGTGCTCGCGTCATTGCGCCGCGGCCGGCCGGAGCGCGAATCGCTGCTGCAGGCGGCCGCCGCGCTGCACGTGCATGGCCACACGCTCGATGCCGAGGCGGTGGCGGGCGAGGGCGGCGAGGTGGTCGACCTGCCGCGCTATCCGTGGCAGCGCAAGCGTTTCTGGCTGCGGCCGACGCCGGTGGCTGCGGTGGTGCCGTCCTCGCGTCGGGGGATTCATCCGCTGCTCGGCACGAAGCTGTCGACGCCGGCCACCACGGCCACCGTGTTCGATGCGCAGTGGTCGGTCGGCGATGCCGGCGCGCTGCACGAGCACCGCATCGGCGGGCGCCTGCTGATGCCGGCGGCGGCGATGCTCGAGGTGTGCCGCGCGGCGGTCGGGGGCCGGGTGCTGTCGGCATTCGCGGTCGAGCGGCCGCTGTACCTGCCGGAGAGCGGCATGGCGCACTGGCAGGCGATCGTGCGCGACGGGGCGGTCGAGCTGCACCAGGCGCTGGATGACGAGACGTGGCAGCGCGTGTGCACGGCAGCGGTGGGTGATGCGCCGTCGCCAGAGGCGCTGCAGTCGGCGGGCGGCGCCACCTATGTATCGTCGGGCGAGATCTACGCCGGCTTCGAGGCGCTCGGCGTCGCATTCGGCCCGGCCTTCCGCAACCTGCATGCGGTGCAGCGCGGCAGCGGTTGGGCGCGGGCATCGCTGGTGCTGCCGGCCGAGGTCGAAGCGCAGGCCGCGGCGTTCGGTCTGCACCCGGCCTTGCTCGACGGCGCGCTGCAGCTGTGCGCGGTGGCCGCGCAGGGCGTGCCGACGACGCTGTGGGCGCCGATGGGCATCGAGCAGGTCGAGCTGCTGCGTCCGGGCCTGGCGCGCGTGCAGGCGCTCGCGGTGCTGCGCGGCGAGGCGGGGGCGGACATCGACTTGATCGACGAGCAGGGCGCGCCGGTCGCGCGGCTGCGCGGCGTGCGCTTCGCGGCGACCGATGCGCGCACGCTGGCGGGTGGGGGCGCGGAGGATGGGGTGTACGAGGTGCGGTGGCGGCCTGCCCCGCCAATCTCCATGGGCCCCATCCCCGTTGGCCCCATCCCCGTTCGCCCCATCCCCGTTCGCCCTGAGCAGGGACTGAGCTTGTCGAAGGCCCGTGTCGAAGGGTTGGTGCCGCAGCGCGCGGTGGAGCCAGGGCTTCGACAGGCTCAGCCCGACCCTTCGACAGGCTCAGGGCGAACGGAGGGGGGTGCGGAAGGCGACTGGCTGCTCCTCAGCGACGCCAGCGGCCTTGCCGCCACCCTGCGCCAGGCGCTCGAATCCCGCGGCGCCCGCTGTACCGAAGTCCTCGCCGGCGAGCGCTTCCAGCGGCTCGAATCGAACCGCTGGTCCGTCGACCCGCACGATGCGGCGCAGATGCAATCCGTCGTCGCCGACTGGCGCTCGCATGGCACGCCGCGCGCGGTGGTCTCGCTGTGGAGCCTCGACACCCCCGGCTTCGATGCCGGCACCGCCGACGACGCCGAACTGCGCGCCAGCGGCTCGCTGCTGCACGTGCTGCAGGCGCTGGCCGCCGATGCCGACGCGCCCGCCGTCGCGCTGTGGCTCGTCACGCAGAACGCGCAGCCGGTGCTTCCGCACGAGGCACCGGCCTCGTCGGCCGCGGCCGGCGCCTGGGCCTTCCTCGGCGTGCTGGCCGTCGAGCATCCCGAATTCCCGCTGCGCGCGATCGACACCGACGCGGCCGACCCCGATGACATCGATGCGCTGCTGGCCGAGCTGCTGTCGCCTGCCCCGCTGCCGCGCGTCGCGCTGCGCGCAGGCACGCGCCACCAACCGCGCCTCGTGCGCCGCGCCGCCGCCACGCCGGCCTCGCCGCTGCAGCGCCTCGAGGTCGAACGCCCCGGCACGCTCGACGGCCTCGCGC
>NZ_JBFUGW010000468.1:0-2935 GCF_056402735.1 Rhizobacter sp. P3_C12 | reverse complement strand
TGCAAAGGTCAAGCTGTCGCCCTTCCCGAGCTTCATCGCCCTTTATGAAACCGCGGTGGTCGTCAACGACCTGATCACGGCGGTGCTGCTGTTCGGCCAGTCGCGCGTGCTGCGGGCGCGGCCGCTGGCGGTGCTGGCGAGCGGCTACCTGTTCGCGGCCTTGCTGGTGGTCGGCCATGCGATGAGCTTTCCGGGGCTGTTCGCGCCCGAGGGCCTGCTGGGCGCGGGGCCGCACAGCACGGCGTGGATCTACCTGTTCTGGCACCTGGGCTTTCCGCTGTTCGTGCTGGCCTATGCGTGGCCACGGCGCGGTCCGCGTGCCGTCTCGCACCCGTTCGCGGTGCCGCTGTTCACGGTGGCGCTGGCCTTGGGGCTGATCGCGCTTGCGACGGTGGGCGCATCGTTGCTGCCGGCGGTCATGCAGGGCTCGCAGTCGACGCCGCTGCTRCGCGGGATGGTCGGGGTGATCTGTGCCGTCACRGTGCTGACGCTCGGCCTGCTGTGGCAGCAGCGCCGCCCCTCGGTGCTCGACCGCTGGCTGATGGTGGCGCTGTGCGCCTGGTTGTTCGACACCGCGCTGTCGGCGATGCTGAACGGCGGCCGCTACGACCTGGGCTTCTACGCCGGCCGGCTGTACGGCCTGCTGACCTGCAGCGTCGTGCTGTACGAGCTGCTGCTGGAGAACGGGTGGATGTATGCGCGCCTGGCGCAGGCCCATGCGGACGAGCGACGGCGCGGCCGTGAACTGGCTCAGGCGCGCGACCAGGCGCAGGCCGCCGATGCGGCAAAAAGTTTGTTCCTGGCGAGCATGAGCCACGAGATCCGCACGCCGATGAACGCCATCATCGGCCTGACGCAGCTGGTGCTCGACGGCCGGCTCGACACGCAGCAGCGCGGCCACCTCAGCAAGGTGCAGACCTCGTCGAAGGCGCTGCTCTCGTTGCTGAACGACATCCTCGACTACTCGAAGGCCGAGGCCGGCCGGGTGGTGCTGGAGAGCGAGGAGTTCAGCCCCGAGGAAACGATCGAGAACGTCGGCAACCTGTTCGCCGTGAAGATCGAGGAGGCCGGGCTGGAGCTGGTGTTCGAGATCGACGAGGCCATTCCGCAGCGGCTGCTCGGCGATTCGTTGCGGCTGACGCAGGTGCTGAACAACCTGGTCGGCAATGCGATCAAGTTCACGTCGCGCGGCGAGATCGTCGTCAGCGCCGCGCTGCTGTCGCGTGACGAGAACGGGGTCGAGCTGCGCTTCGGCGTGCGCGACACCGGTATCGGCCTGACGCCCGAGCAGGCGGGGCAGCTGTTCCAGGTGTTCAGCCAGGCCGAGCGCAGCACCGCGCGCCGCTACGGCGGTACCGGGCTGGGGCTGGCGATCTGCAAGCGCCTGGTCGAGCTGATGGGCGGCACGATCGAGGTGCGCAGCGCGCCCGGCGAGGGCAGCCTGTTCACGTTCAACGCGCGCTTCGGGTTGGCGCGCGAGGGTGCCGAGCGCATCGACCTGCATTCGATCCGCGGCATGCGCACGCTGGTGCTCGACAACCAGCCGACCGCGCGCGTGGTGCTGCAGCAGGTGCTGCAGAGCTGGCGTTTCCAGGTCGGCAGCGCGGCCTTCGCGGACGACGCGATGCACAAGCTGAAGCGCGCCGACGCGCAGTCGCCGTACGAGCTGCTGCTGCTCGACTGGCGTTCGGCCGATCTCGATTTCGTGCACGAAGCACGGCGCCTGATGGCCGAGCGCGGCACACAGCAGCTGGCGATCATCGCGATGGCGACGCCGCACACGCTGGAGCGGGTCAGCGAGGCGCTGGGCGAGCTGCCGCTGACGGGCGTGCTGAGCAAGCCGGTCACGCCGTCGCGGCTGTTCGACACGGTGGTGCGGCTGCAGCGCGGCGAGCAGGCGAAGGACACGCCGGCGGTGTCGCGCAGTGCCGGCTACGCCGAGCAGTTGAAGCCGCTGCGCGGCGCGCGCGTGCTGCTGGCCGAGGACAACCTGGTGAACCAGCAGGTGGCGCTCGCCTTCCTGGCGCTCGGCGAGCTGGAGGTGACGGTCGCGAACAACGGGCTGGAGGCGGTGGAGTGGGTGCGCAAGGCGCCCTTCGACCTGGTGCTGATGGACATGCAGATGCCGGAGATGGACGGGCCGCAGGCGACGCGGGTGATCCGCCAGCTGCCGCAGGGCGAGCATCTGCCGATCATCGCGATGACGGCGGCGGCGATGGACGAGGACCGGCAGGAGTGCTTTGCTGCCGGCATGAATGCGCACGTGAGCAAGCCGATCGATCCGCAGCATCTGGTCCAGACACTGCTGGCGTGGATGCCGGCGTTGTCCGTGCGCTGTTCCGTGCCACGCCGCGGGGGGTGAGGGCGCGGGCTGCGAGTGGGTGGGCGCTGGCCAGGCCCCGGACATGCGCCGGCGCCTGCGGCACCGAGGATGAAACTACCGGGCTCATGCCGTCATGGAACCACTGAGCGGTGAGGGTGACATACGTGTCGTCAGGCAACGACATTCATTCACGCATCACGATCAGAGAGGAAACCATGTACAGCATGACGTCCACCGCTTCGCGAGACAAGCTTTCTGCTCAGGAAAAATCTCCGGTGATGGAGTATGGTTTCCGCGACGGACGTCTTGATTTCTCAATGAATAAAAACTCCTTGCTGAGTGAGGAGGCGATCGAAAACCTCCTCGGTGATTTCAGCCAAGGACAAATCACGAGCGTTGCATTACCCGAGTCCCTCGAGGAAATACCGAAGGGACTGCGCAACATCACGACGCTTCGGAAAATCATTGTCCCACAGTTCGGCGGTGACCTCTCGAAGCTCGTCGGGACATGGAACAAATACCTGCGGGAGCGTCCCGAGCGTCGCCTCGGGATTAAATTGCGAGGCCTTTCTTATCACCATTGGGGTACGCTGAGAATGCGTGGTTCGGTCG
>NZ_JBFUGW010000467.1:0-2967 GCF_056402735.1 Rhizobacter sp. P3_C12 | reverse complement strand
GAGCGGGTGACGGTGCCGGTGCCGGTGCAGGCGTCGGAGCGGGCGCGGGTGCGGGTGCCGGCGTGGGAGCCGGGGCCGGCGCGGGCGCGGGGGTGGGCGCCGGAGCCGGTGCCGGCGTGCTGTTCAGCGGCAAGCGGAAGGCCTGCTGCGCGTTGCTCGTCGCACAGGTCGTCAGCGAGAACTCGGTGACGCCCACGCGCGTCGGCGCGGTCAGGCACAGCTTGCCGTCGTAGGTGGCGACTTGCGCGAGGCTGGTGCCCAGCGCGGCCAGGCGGAACTGCTGCGCCTTGCGGCCGTTGCAGTCGTCGAGGTCGACGAACGCGCCCGACTTGCTGCCGCGGGCCGTCACGCACAGGCCCGACGACGGGTTCTTGATCAGCACCAGGTTGCTCGCGCTGTCCGACGACACCGGCATGAACTGGAAGGCCTGTGCCGTGCCGGCATTGCAGGCGGCCAGCCGGATGTCCCAGCTGGAGGTCACCGTCTCGGTGCAGGCACCGAGCTTGTCGGCCACCAGCGTGCTCAGCGTGGTCGTCAGCTTCTTCGAGCCGGTGGCCGCGGCCGCCTCGATCGTGCGCTGGCCCTGGGCATCGGCCAGGTCATCGTTGGCCGTGTCGGCATCGCTGCCGCCGCAGGCGGCCAACAGGACGGCGCTGGAGCAAGCCAGGCCGAGCATCATCTTGTTCATGGTCGGGTTCCTTGTGGATCGTGCCTGTGCAGTACACCCGACTGCGCTCTCACAGTAAATGTGAAAGCGCTAACAAACGTGAGCAACGGTCACGGCGCACCGGTGCGCGGGGCCGACAGATGGGTCAGGCAGATCTCGTAGAGCGCGCCGACCAGGTCGGTCTGCGTGACCATGCCGACCAGCTTGCGCCGCTCGTCGACGACCGGGATGTGGTGCAGGCCGACATCCGCCATCAGCGGCACCAGCTCGACCGCCGGCGTCGATGCGAACGCGGTCTTCACCGGCGCGGTCATGATCTGCCCCACCACCTCATGGCGGTCGGAGTGCGAGTTCGTGTTGCGCGCGAGGAAAGCGCGCAGCCGCCGGCCGATGTCGCGACGGTCCTGCAGTTCGACCTGGGCCAGGAAATCCGATCGCGTGACGATGCCGATCACCTGCCGCGCCCGATTGACCACCGGCAGCGCCTGCACCKAGTGCGCGTGCATCAGGTTCCAGGCCACGTCGAGCTCGGTCGCGAACTCGACGGCGAGCACGTCCTTCGACATCACGTCGGCGCACAGGGCCTCGCCGAAGCGGCGCTTGAAGGCCTGCATCTCGGTCTGGTGGAACAGCGATTCGAGGTCGTCGATGCCGATGTCGAGCACCTGGTCGTAGTCCTTCAGCGCGGCCTGCAGGTCGGCCGGCGTGRAGCCGAGGCGCTCGGTGGGCGGGCCGTCGGCGGTGTGGTGCGCGTGTTGCGGATCGGGCTGCTGTGCATGCGGATAGCGGCGGCCGGTCGCGTTGTTGAAGAGCAGCGCCACGCCGAGCAGCAGCAGCGAATTGAGCGCGACCGGCACGACCGCGAAGCCGTAGCCGGCGGYATGCACCGCCGGGCCGCCGAGCACGGCCGTCAGCGCCACCGCGCCGCTCGGCGGGTGCAGGCAGCGCAGCGCGAACATCGCGCCGATCGCCACGCAGATCGCGAGCGCCGCCGCCAGTTCCGGGGTCGCTATCCACCGCGCGCAGGCCACGCCGATCAGCGCCGAGACGATGTTGCCGCCGAGGATCGACCAGGGCTGCGCCAGCGGGCTCGCAGGGACGGCGAACAGCAGCACCGCCGAGGCACCCATCGGCGCGATCAGCGCGATGGCACCGGGCGTGCCCTGCAGCACGAAGGCGCTGAGCAGCCCGGTGGCGGCGATGCCCAGCAGCGCTCCCACCACCGACCGCAGGCGCTCGCGCCCGCTCACGGCGGCGCGTGCAGGAAGCCAGGCACGCAGCCAGGGATGCAGCAACAGGGAACGCATGAGGCAGTCGGCGGGGTCGGTGCAGATCGGAACCCCGGATTGTCGGCGAACCCGCCGAGCCGACTGCGTCAGGTCAGGGCCGCCAGGTCAGCGTCGTCTTCGTGTTGATGTCGGTGGCCGAACCGACGGTGGAGCCGGCCTCGACGAAGCCCGATCGGTTGCCCGAGCTCAGGTTCAGGCCGGCACCGCGGTACTCGACATCGCCATGCAGGTCCAGCGTGCCCGAGGCGCCCTGCCCGGTCTCGAAGAAGCCCAGCGGGTAGAACGTGGTGCGCACCTGGGCCGAGCCCGACACCGTGAAGGCGGTGTTGCCCGAGCCGATCACGCTGAGCCCGCCGACGGTGCCGCCGCTGACCGTGCCCTTGCTGATGACGGCCTGGTCTTCGATGCGCGCGCTGCCGCTCGCGCTGCCGCCCGGCAGGATCGTCGCGTACGGGCCGACGTACACCGTCGTCGGCGTGCTCGTCGGCGCGCAACCACCGCCATTGCTGTGCCGCGCCGTGCCGGTCGGGCAGGCGTCGCGCTGGCCGTTCTGGAAGCCCTGCGGCCAGGCGTTCGCCAGCTCGACCATGTACGGGTAGCGCCAGATCGTCTCGTACGCCTGGTCCCACACCACCGTCTTGAACACCGACGGCGTCGCGGTCACCACCAGGAACAGCGGCTCGCCTGCGTTCACCTTGAAGCTCAGGTCGGCGTCCAGCCCCTTCTGCTGCGCGCTGTAGCGGGCCGACGTGAACTGCGTGTTCGTCGCGACGAGGCCCCAGCGGAAGTCGGCGTCGGAACCCGTCTGGTTGATGCCGCGGAACTTCACCGTCACCGTGGTGGCGCCGTTGGTCGGGTACAGCCGCACGACGTTGTAGCCGAAGCGCTGCGGCGCGCCGTAGAACGGCGAGGCGAAGCGGCGGTTGGTCGCCCAGCTGCCGTCCAGTGCCTCCAGCGGCATCAGGCGGTGCATGCGCTCGGCCTTGTCGGTCAGCGTGATGTTGCCGTAGG
>NZ_JBFUGW010000466.1:0-2987 GCF_056402735.1 Rhizobacter sp. P3_C12 | reverse complement strand
CGGCAGGCCCCAGGCGTTGACGTGGAACATCGGCACGACCGGCAGGATCACGTCGGCAGCCGAGCAGCCCATCGAATCGGGCAGCGCCGCCGCGAAGGCATGCAGCAGCGTCGAGCGGTGGCTGTAGACGGCACCCTTCGGATGGCCGGTGGTGCCCGAGGTGTAGCAGATGCTCGACGCGGTGTTCTCGTCGAACTGCGGCCAGGCGTAGGCGCCGTCCTCGGCCTCGACCAGGTCTTCGTAGCAGGCCAGGTTCGGCAGCGGGCTGCCAGGCGGCATGTGCGCGCGGTCGGTCATCAGCACGAAGTGCTTCACCCCGGCGAGCTGCGGCGCGAGCTTCTCGACCAGCGGCAGGAAGCCGAGGTCGAAGCACAGCACCTTGTCCTGCGCATCGTTGGCGATCCACGCGATCTGCTCGGGGAAGAGCCGCGGGTTGATGGTGTGGCAGACCAGGCCCGAGCCGGAGCTGCCGTAGTAGATCTCGACGTGCCGGTAGCCGTTCCAGGCCAGCGTCGCGACGCGGTCGCCGGCCTCGCAACCCAGCCGCGCCAGCGCCTGGGCCAGCTTGCGCGAGCGCAGCTCCAGGTCCTTCCAGGTGGTGCGGTGGATGTCGCCCTCGCAGCGCTTCGAGACGATCTCGGTGTCCGCCGCATGCCGCGCGGCATGCACGGCCAGCGAGGAGATCAGCAAGGGCATCTGCATCATCTGGCCCATCAGGCGTGACATGGACTTCTCCCGCATGAAAACGTTTTTCGGTGCGGGAAATGATAGGAAGGGTCGAGCGCGGGCCGGCTGGCTGTTTACCCGCCCCCCACACGCGGCCGAATCCAGGGCTTACCCACCCCGCCGGCTCGATTCGCCCCGGTCATTACACTTTCGGCCCTATGAGCGCCCTGCCTATTTCTGTTCCGATGCCGCCGCTGATGGGCGCCGACTGGCCCAACCGCTTCGCCGCGCTGGGCAGCGACTTCTTCACCGAACTGCCGCCGCAAGGCCTGCCCGACCCGCACTGGGTCGCCTGGAGCGCCGATTGCGCCCGCCTGCTCGGCCTGCCCGAAGCGCCGCCCGCCGACCCGCGACTGCTCGCCGCCCTCAGCGGCAACCTCGCCGAGGCGCCGATGCAGCCGCTGGCCAGCGTCTACAGCGGCCACCAGTTCGGCGTCTGGGCTGGCCAGCTGGGCGACGGCCGCGCGCTGTGGCTGGGCGAACTGCAGACGCCTGCCGGGCCGATGGAGATCCAGCTGAAGGGCGCCGGCCTCACGCCCTACTCGCGCATGGGCGACGGCCGCGCGGTGCTGCGCTCGTCGATCCGCGAGTTCCTGGCATCGGAGGCGATGCATGCGCTGGGCGTGCCGACCACGCGCGCGCTGAGCATCACCGGCTCGGCGCTGCCGGTGCGGCGCGAGGAGATCGAGACCGCCGCGGTCGTCACGCGCGTCGCGCCGTCGTTCATCCGCTTCGGCCACTTCGAGCATTTCGCGCACACCGAGCCGAACGTCGACGCACTGCGCCGGCTGGTCGATTTCGTGATCGACATCGCCTACCCCGAATGCCGCGGCGCGGCGCAACCGGCCGTCGCGCTGCTCGAGGCGGTGGCACGGCGCACCGCGCGCCTGATGGCCGACTGGCAGGCCGTCGGCTTCTGCCACGGCGTGATGAACACCGACAACATGTCGATCCTGGGCCTCACGATCGACTACGGCCCGTACGGCTTTCTCGACGCCTTCGACCCCGGCCACGTCTGCAACCATTCCGACCACCAGGGCCGCTACGCCTATGCGCGCCAACCGAACGTCGCGTTCTGGAACCTGCATGCGCTGGCCCAGGCGCTGCTGCCGCTGATCAACGAGCAGGACGACGCGCTCGAGGCGCTGGAGGCCTACAAGAGCGAGTTCGCCACGACGCTCGATGCGCGCATGGCCGCCAAGCTCGGCCTGTCTGACGCGCAGGACGGCGACCGGGCGCTCGCCGAGGGCCTGCTGCAGCGCATGGCCGCCGACCGCACCGACTTCAGCATCAGCTTCCGCCGGCTGGCCGGCTTCGACAGCCGCGACGGCGCGGCCAACGAGGCCCTGCGCGACCTCTTCATCGACCGCGAGGCCTTCGACGCCTGGGCACGGAACTATGCGGCGCGGTTGCGCTCCGAAAACAGCGTCGATGCCGAACGCGCCTTGCGGATGAACCGGGTGAACCCCAAGTACGTGCTTCGCAACCACCTGGCCGATACCGCGATCCGCGCGGCACGGGGTGGGGATTTCGGCGAGGTGCAGCGGCTGCTGAAAGTTCTGTCCGCGCCCTTCGACGAACAGCCCGAGCACGCGGCGTATGCCGATTTTCCGCCCGACTGGGCGCAACACATCGAGGTGTCCTGTTCATCATGAGTTCGAACGACCACGACCACCGCCCCGACGACGGCAGCCCCTACGGCGTCGCGAAGACCGACGCCGAATGGCGCGCCCAGCTGAGCCCGATGCAGTACGAGGTGGCGCGCCACGCCGCCACCGAGCGCGCCTTCAGCGGCAAGTACTGGGATCACTTCAAGGCCGGCCGCTACGACTGCGTCGGCTGCGGCACGCCGCTGTTCGCATCCGACACCAAGTTCGACGCCGGCTGCGGCTGGCCGAGCTACTGGGAGCCGATCAACAGCGAGGTGATCGAGCGCGTGGTCGACCGCAGCCACGGCATGGTGCGCGTCGAGGTGCGCTGCAACAACTGCGGCTCGCACCTGGGCCACGTCTTCGAAGACGGCCCGGAGCCGACCGGCGAGCGCTTCTGCATCAATTCCGCGGCGATAGACTTCGCCCCCAAGCCGTAACTCCGGCCGCCACTTCGTCCCCGTCGACGCTCCCTGATGACCCTGCTGCTCGATTTCCTCCCGCTGCTGCTGTTCTTCGGCACCTTCAAGTTCGCCGATGCCAACAAGGACGCCGCGGCGGCCTTCGCGAGCGAGCATTTCGGCTTCCTGGTCTCGGGCGGCAGCGTCGGCC
>NZ_JBFUGW010000465.1:0-3004 GCF_056402735.1 Rhizobacter sp. P3_C12 | reverse complement strand
GCGCTGCAGCAGCAGCGGCCTGCCGATGCCCGCGCCCAGGCGGCGCAGGCGCTGGCGCTGCTGGCGCCCGAGCGCGAATCGGCCCGCTTCGACGACAAGGAGGCCGATGCGCTGCTGCTGCAGGGCGAGGCCTGGCTCGCGGAGGGTGATGCGAAGGCCGCGCGAGCGCCGCTGATGCGCGCCGTCGCATTGCGCGAGCGGCTGGCCGGGCCGGACAGTGCGTGGCTGGCCGAGGCGCGGGTGGCGCTGGCGCGCTGCCTGCGGGCACTGAACGAACGCAGTGCCCGCCTCAGTCGGCTTTCATGAGAAAGCGCACGGGGTACTGCATTGCACACGGCGCGCCGTTGCAGCGTGCCGGCTTGTACTTCGCCTTCATCAGCACGCCGGCAGCGTATTGAGTCAGCCGGTCATCGGGCGAGGACATCACCGACACCGCCGTCGCTTCGCCGCTGCTGTTCACGTCGACGGCGAGCAACAGCCTGCCGTTGACGTGCAGCCGGTTCCTCCCCTCCGCCAGCGCCCGCACGATGCCGCGCGGACCGTTGAGCGGGTAGGGCGGTTCGTCGTCCGGCCCCATCTCCTCGTACTGCGCCTTCACGATGCGTTGTTGCTGCGGCGTCAGCTCGCCCCAGGGCTTGTCCAGCGGCAGGTTGGAATTGGCCACCTCGCGCACGATGTGCGTGCCGCCGCTCGGCTCGGTCTGCTTCAGCGAGTAACGCTTCGGCGGCGCGGCATCGGCGGCAGGGGCGATCAGCGGCGCGCACAACAGCAGCCCGGCGGCCAGGGCGATGAGGTTCTTTCGCATGCGGGCAGCATAGCTTTCCTGACACGGGGGAATGTGTCATCAATGCGGTGGAATGTGTCGGGCCGCCGCGCAGGAACACGGCGGCCCGGCCCCGGCGGTTCAGGCACTCAGCCCGAGCGAATAGCCAGCCGGCATCCGCGCCTCGATCCCCGGGAACCACACCTGGCCGATCGCCGGCAGCTTGACCCGGCTGCCCAGCGCGGCGCTGCCGGTGAACACGTCGAAGTGCGCGCCGTAGATCGCGCCGCCGGTGTCGTTGACGGTGAACCAGCCGTCGTGCACGAAGCTGCCGCCGCGGCCGTCGGGCAGCGTCAGGCCGTCGTACTCCCTGATGTAGACCGGCGTGTGCGCCGGCACCAGCCCGCCGTGGCCCTTCCAGCGCGGCTCCGAGTTCGCCTTCAGCCCGAGGTCGGCCGCCAGCGTGCGGAACGGCGTGTACGAGACACCCCGCTGCATGCCATAGCCCACGCCGCGCCTGCCGGCGGGCACCTCGTGGAAGGTCATCGCGCCCACCACGCGGCCGTCCTTGACCGAGATGCCGGAGTACCTCGTCGACACCGGCGGCTTGCCCTGCGCCGCGAGCCGCGCGTTGCGGCGCGCGTAGGCGCGCTGGTGGTAGTCGAGCACCGCGGCATAGCGTTCGTGCGACACCGCGGTCGATTGGCCGGTCACGTTGACCAGCCGGCCATCGCTCAGGCGGGCCGTGCCTTCCAGCGACAGTTTTGCGAAGAAGGCCGGGCTGCCTTCGGCGATCGTGCGGCCGTCGTCGCCGAGGACCGGGATGCGGACGGCGCCGGTCGGCTCGTCGGCCTGGTCGACGACGTGGTAGGTCGTCAGCCGGAAGGTGCGGTAGGCCGACGGGTCGGTGGGCGGTTGCGGATGGGGGCCCGAGGTTGCGGTGGACGGCGCGGGAGGGGGTGAGGTCGTCGCCGGCGCGCTCGCCCCGGCCGACGCCGTCCCGTGCTCGCGCAGCGACAGCAGGTAGCGCGTCGGGTTCAGCAGCGAGGCCGGTGCATTCTTCTCGTCGCGCCACCAGCGGGCGGTGTTGGTGCTGCCCTTCACATAGGTCTCGAAGTGCAGCATCGCGGTGTCGCTGACGAAGCCGATGGCCTGGCCCGCGGTCACGCGGTCGCCGACCGACAGGCCGTTGCGCTTCAGCGAATCCTTCGTCAGCTCGCCGTAGTTGACGACCACGCCCGAGCCTTCGTGCTCGATCAGCAGCCGGTAGGTCTGCTGGCCCGACGCGGCGGCGTAGAAGAACGCGAACGACACGATGGTGCCGCTCTCGCAGGCCAGCACCACGTCGCCCTTCTTCGCGAACAGGTCCACGCCGACATGCCGGCGCCGCGTGGCCACGCCGTTGCGCTTGCCCTTGCGCTCGGCGAGGAACATGCGGCCGGCGCGGCCCTCGATGCCGTTCGGCTCGCGGAACTTGTACGAGATCACGCGCGCCTGTGCATGCGTGGTGCGCAGCGGCCAGTGGCTGCCGGGCGGTGGCAGCGGCGCGAACGGCACCGGCCGGCCCGCAGGCACCGGCACGGGTGCCTTGTCGCCGAGAGCCTGGTCGAGCTCGTCGGGCGTTTCCATCTCGGGCTCGAGTTCGTCGACGGCCTCGGGCTCGGCGTCGGCGGCTTCCTCCTCGTTGTCCTCGAAGGATTCGGCCTCGTCGTCGGGGCTTTCGTCGTCGGACAGGGCTTCGTCATCGCCTGCCTCGTCGTCGCCTGTTTCGTCATCAGCAGCCTCGAACTCGTCCGCGAGCACCTCCAGTTCGTCATCACCCTGTTCGTCATCGTGCTCGGCCTGGCCGTCGATCTCTTCCAGTGCATCCGGGTCCTCGCCCTCCGGCGGCAGCCAGTCGTCCAGTTCGTGTTCGCCACCACCAGCCAGGCCTTGCAGCAGCGCCGGCAATTGCATCCCCGGCACCTGGTGGTGCTGCCCGGTCGTCATCTGCGTCACATGCAGGTTGCCGCCGCGAGCGCGCAGGAAGGCGGCGCCGCCCTGGCGGTCGGTCGCCGAGCCCTTCAGGTAGAAGAAGTGCGCCTGCAGGCCGGGCCGGTCGGCAAGCCAGCGTTTCCATTCCACGGGCTCGCCGACGTAGGTCGAGTCGAACGCCCACACCTGCGCCAGCTGCGCGAGCGCGCCCTGGCTGGCCTGCGCATCGCCGTGCAGCGCGCGCAGCGGCTCCAGGAAGTCGTAGGC
>NZ_JBFUGW010000464.1:0-3030 GCF_056402735.1 Rhizobacter sp. P3_C12 | reverse complement strand
GCGCGGCCTGGCCGCGTCGCGCTCGCGCCCCCAGTAGCCCGCCATTCCCTCGATGCCCGCTGTCGCCATGGCCACGCGCCCGACCACCCTGGGCCGCTTCGAACTGCGGCGCCTGCTCGGCAAGGGCGCGCAGGCGACGGTGTGGCTGGCCCACGACCCGCGCCTGGAGCGCGAGGTCGCCGTCAAGCTGATGCGCCCCGGTGCCGACACCGAAGCGGTGGGCCACTGGCTGCAGGAGGCGCGCAGCGTCAGCCGGCTGACCCATCCGCACATCGTGCCGGTGTTCGAGGCCGACGTGCACGAGCAGCAGCCGTACCTCGTCTTCGAATACGTGGCCGGCCCGACGCTGGCCGAGCAACTGCGCGCGAAGGGCGCGATGCCGGCGCGCGAGGCGGTGGAGATGATGCTCGGCGTGCTGGACGCGCTGACCGCCGCGCATGCCGCGGGCGTGATCCACCGCGACCTGAAGCCGTCGAACATCCTGGTCGACGGCGAGGGCCGGGCGCGCGTGATGGATTTCGGCATCGCCGCGAGCGTGAATGCACAGCATGTGCAGCAGGTGGTCGGCACGCCCGGCTACATGTCGCCCGAGGCCACGCACGGGCTGAAGCCGGCGCCGGCGATGGACCTGTTCTCGGCGGCGCTGGTGCTGGCCGAGATGCTGTGCGGGCGGCAGCTGCTGATCGAGAAAGACCCGTTCCGCGCGATGTACCGCGTGGCGCACGAGGACATGGTGTGGCCGAAGGATGCCGCCGGCGATGCCGACGATGCGCTGCGCGCGATCGTGATGCGCAGCCTCGCGCGCGATCCGGGGCAGCGGCATGCCGACGTGCCCACCTTCCGCAAGGCCTTGCAGGACTGGCTGGTGCCGGCCGGCAGCGATGCACCGGCGGCGCAGGCGGCCCAGGGCGGCAGCGGCACGCTGGACTTCCTGCTGCGGCGCATGCGGCACAAGAGCGATTTCCCGGCGATGTCGGATTCGGTGGTGCGCATCCAGCGCGTCGCGAACTCGGAGACCGAGAGCCTGTCCAGCCTGTCGAGCGAGATCCTGAAGGATGTCGCGCTGACCAACAAGCTGCTGCGGCTGGTGAACACCGCGCACTACGCGCAGTCGGGCGGCGGCAGCATCAGCACGGTGTCGCGTGCGGTGGCGCTGATCGGCTTTGCCGGCATCCGCAACATCGCGCTCAGCCTGGTGCTGCTGGAGCACATGCACGACAAGGGGCATGCGAACCAGCTGAAGGAGGAGTTCCTGCGCTCGCTGATGGCCGGCTCGCTGGCCAACGAGCTGCTGCCGGGGTCGAAGGAGGGCGAGGAGGCCTTCATCGGCGCGATGTTCCAGAACCTGGGCCGGCTGCTGACGGAGTTCTATTTCCCGGACGAGGCGCGCCAGGTGCGCAAGCTGACCGGCAGCAAGGGCGTGGGCGGCTCGACGATGGGCGAGCATGCGGCGTCGATCAGCGTGCTGGGGCTGAGCTTCGAGGAGCTGGGGCTGGGCATCGCGAAGGCCTGGGGCTTCCCCGAGAGCCTGCAGCGCTGCATGMGCCGGCCGGTGGGCGATTTCCCGACGCGGCCGTGCGAGAAGGTTGACCGCCTGCGCTGGATCGCGATGGCAGCCAACGAGGTGACCGACGCGATGATGCAGGCCGAGCCGGGCCGCGCGAGCAGCGCGATCGCGGCGGTGGCGCAGCGCTATGCGCGCGTGCTCGAGATCAGCCCGCGCGACATGCAGGCCGCGGCGCTGCTGGCGCAGCAGCGGGTGGCCGGCCTCGCGCAGGCGATGGGCCTGAGCGTGCAGCCGGGCTCGCCGGTGCGGCGCCTGCTGGAGCAGCCGGGCGGCAACGGCACCGCGAAGACCATCGTCAGCGACGCCGACAGCCTGGCGGGGCACGAGCTGCAGGCGACGATCGCGATCGACGTGACGGTGCCGGAGCAGAAGCCGTTCGACCAGGACGCGGCGGCGGCGATGCTGGGCGCGGGGATCCAGGACATCACGAACACGATGGTCGAGGATTTCAAGCTCAACGACGTGCTGCGGATGATTTTGGAGACGATGCTGCGTGCGCTGGGGTTCCGGCGCATCGTGTTCTGCCTGCGCGACCCGAAGACCGAGATGCTGACCGGCCGCTTCGGCATGGGCGAGGACGTGGACGGCGCGTGCAAGCAGTTCAAGGTGGCGCTGAAGCCGGCGCCCGGCACCGCGCCCGACCTGTTCAGCGCGGTGTGCCTGAAGGGCGCCGACACGCTGATCTCGGATGCGACGGTGCCGAACATCGCTGCAAGGCTGCCGGCGTGGTACCGGCAGCAGGTGAATGCGCCGGCCTTCCTGCTGCTGCCGCTGCTGATGAAGGGGGCGCCGTTCGCGCTGATCTATGCCGACAAGGCACAGCCTGGTGGCATCGACCTGGGGGAGCGGGAGCTCTCGCTGCTGCGCACGCTGCGGAATCAGGCGGTGATGGCGTTCAAGCAGTCGCGCTGAGCCGACTGGTGCCGCGCTGGCATCGGGCACCTGATGGCGGAGCAGGTCAACGCCGCCGTGGCGGCGGTGCTCACCGTACGCCTGCAACAAGTATTCGCAATGGCGTTGAGGTATTGAAGAGCTGAGGACAAATGACCTCGAATGGAACTGAGTGGAGGCTGATGTCACACAGCGTATCGACGGCGGTTCATTCTCTTCGAGGTGCAGTAATGTTTGGTGTTCACTTTAAAAAAGGCAATGTGCAAGATTTTGGGCTTGCGCGAGAGAAGGCTCTGCAAAAGCTGAAGGGCGACATCCGCGACAACGAGCAGATTGATCTTGTTCGGACAAAAACTGGATACAAGATTTCACGACGATCTGTTCTGTTTGGCAAGGGCGGAGTGAGTCTCGAAGCCCAAAAATTCCTGAGCACTTTGGATCTCTATGTCGAACCAAAGACAAGAGTCGAAAATGTTAGGCGAAAGGATCCCATGAAAATCCTCTCGCAATGCATTGACGGGGCGTTGAAGATGGAGAACAGCGGGTTCCTGTGGAGATCGCCGACCGAAACT
>NZ_JBFUGW010000463.1:0-3038 GCF_056402735.1 Rhizobacter sp. P3_C12 | reverse complement strand
CCTCTACATCGGCCTCGCGGCCAGCGCGCCGGGCGGCACGCTGACGCTGCTGTTCTCGCTGCTCGAATCGGCTGCCGACGCGACCCGCTCCGGCGCGGTGCGCGCGCCCGTGCGCTGGGCCACGCTGGCCGGCGACCACTGGCGGCCGCTGCCGGCGGCGCGCGTGCTGGCCGACAGCACCGAGGGCTTCCTGACCTCGGGCATCGTCACGCTCGACCTGCCGGGCGACCTGACGCTGGACAACGAGGTGATGCCGGCCGGCCTGTACTGGCTGCGCGCCTCGGCGGCCGCCGGCTTCGAGGGCTTCGCCGCGCTGCAGTCGGTGCAGGCGCATGCGCTGCGCGCGCGGCGCGTGCTGCCGCCCGGCACGGCCATGCTCGCGATCCTGCCGCAGGGCCGCATCACCCGCTCGCTGGCCTCGCTGCCGGGGCTGTCCGGCGTGCAGCAGGTCGGGCCGTCGTTCGGGCTGCGCCCGGCCGAGGACGCGGGCCTGCTGTACACCCGCGCCGGCGAGCGGTTGCAGCACAAGCAGCGGGCCAGCACCGCCTGGGACGTCGAGCGGCTGCTGCTGGCGCGCTTTCCCGAGGTCTTCAAGGTGCGTTGCCTGTCCGGCGACGAGATCGCCGCGGCCGGCCAGCCGCGGCCGCCGGCCGGCCAGGTGCTGGCGGTCGTCGTGCCGCAGCTGCCGCGCAACGACCCGGCCTTCGCCTGCGCCGCGCCGCGCTTCAACGCCATCGAGCTGCGCCGCATGGCCGACTACCTGCGCGAGCGCGCGTCGCCGTTCGCGAAGCTCGTGGTGCGCAACCCGGTCTACGACCGGCTGCAGCTGCGCTGCACGGTCGGCCTCGCGCGCGGCGTGCACGAAGGCGAGGCCTTGCAGCGCATCACCCGCACCGTGGTGGCCACGCTGTCGCCGTGGTTCGACGACGGCTGCGGCCCGGCCTTCGACTGGGTCGTGCGCGGCGAAGACCTCGAGGCGCGGCTGCGCGCGCTGGACGGCGTCGACTACGTGACGCAGCTGTCGCTGCTGCACCTGACCTGCAGCGATGCCGGCGTGTACACGCTGGTCGACACCGCGCGCGAGGCGCAGGGCCAGCGCGAAGGCCAGGGTGAGGGCGGGGGCGAACGCGGCCACGCCGTCTCGCGCGCGCCGTGGAGCCTCGCGCTGCCGATGCCCACGCACATCGTCACCGCGGCCCCGGTGTTCCCCGACCCGGCGCCGCAGCCGACCGGCATCGCGCAGCTGTCGATCGGCAGCACCTTCGTGATCGGGGGCGGCGCATGACGATCCGCAACCGCAAGACGCTGCAGCATTTCTTCGACGAGGGCCGGCTGCCCACGCGCGACCATTTCGCCGACCTGATCGACTCGATGCTCAACATGAGCGACGAGGGCTTCCACAAATCGGCCGAGAACGGCATCGAGGTGTCGTCGCCGGCCGGCTACGACGCGCTGGTCAGCTTCTACCGCGAGCAGAGTTCGCGCACCGCGCTGTGGTCGATGAGCTACGGCGGCGACCGCGACCAGCTGCTGTTCCACCACGCCGGCGTTGCCGCATCGCGCGGCCGCAAGCCGGTGCTGGCGCTGGACGCGCAGGACCGCGTCGGCATCGGCACTGCCGAGCCGGCCCAGGCGCTGGACGTGGCRGGCGTCGTCGCCTCGCAGGGCCGGGTCGGCAGCTGCCGCTGGCCGGGGCTCGCGCCGGCGCTGGCCGACGGCGAATGGCACGACCTCACCGGCCCGCTCGGCGGCTGCCAGGCCTTCGAGGTGATGGCCGGCGCCGGGCACCCGGGCGGTGGCCGCTTCGCGCTGATGCACGCGATCGCGATGAACGCCTACAACCCGACGCGCGGCTGGCTCGACATCCTGTCGCGGCGCAAGCGCATCCGCTGCGACAACACCTGGTACGGCCGGCGCTGCGACAAGCTCGAACTGCGCTGGGAAGGCAGCAGCGGGCGCAACGCCAGCTACCGGCTGCAGGTGCGCTCGAAGTGCGACTACGGCAGCGGCGTGCGCATCCAGGCGACGCTGACGCGGCTGTGGTTCGACGAGACCATGCAGGGGTGCGCGCCATGACGGCGGAGCGCGACGACGCGAGCTTCGCGCGGCTGCGCGAGCAGGGCATCGCCTGGCTGCAGGCCGTCAGCGGCCACGCCTGGACCGACCACAACCTGCACGACCCCGGCATCACGATGCTGGAGCAGCTGTGCTTCTCGCTGACCGACCTGGTCTACCGCGCCGATTTCCCGGTCGCCGACCACCTGACCGGGCCGGCCGGCACGATCGACTACGACGCCTTGTCGCTGCACCCGCCGGCCGAGGTGTTCCCGTGCCGCGCGACGACCGCGCCCGACCTGCGCCGCCTGCTGCTCGATGCCGTGCCCGGGCTGGACGACGCGACGCTGCAGGCGCGCGACGACGGCGTCGTGCACCTGGTGCTGCAGCTGTCGCAGGGCGCGAGCGAGGGCGAGGGCAAGCGCATCGCCGATGCGCGCGCGGCCTTCCTCGCGCAGCGCAACCTCGGCGAGGACCTCGACCTGGCCGTCACCGCGGTGCAGCCGGTCGCCTGCGAGCTGCATGCGCAGATCGAGATCGGCGGCCCGCGCGACGCGGCCGACGTGCTGGCCGAGGTCTACGACCGCTGCGACCGCTTCGTCGCGCGCGCCGCGGTCAGCCGCAGCCTCGACGAGCGGCTGCGCGCCGGCGCGTCGCTGGAGGAGATCTACACCGGGCCGGCGCTGCAGCACGGCTTCATCGACGACCTGCCGATCGGCCAGGACGGCGCGCAGCGGCTGTTCCTGTCGGACCTCGCTGCGGTCGTGCAGGCGGTGCCGGGCGTGGAGGGGGCGCGGCTGTCGCAGCTGCGGCCGGCGAATGCAACGGCAAGCAACGGCTCGGTGGCCTGGCGCGGCGACAACTGGGCGCTGCGGCTCGCGCTGCCGAGCGACGGCTCGCCGGGCACCATCGGCGTCACGCGGCGCGGCAACCCGGTCGCGGTGGCGCCGGCCGACCTGTGCCGCCGGCTCGAAGACCTGCGC
>NZ_JBFUGW010000462.1:0-3044 GCF_056402735.1 Rhizobacter sp. P3_C12 | reverse complement strand
CGGCCCCGACAGCCCGAAGCTGTACTGGTTCGATCCCGCCGACATGCGGCCGCTGATCGCGAGCCCCGGGCACGTGCGCGCGCTCGAGGCCTTCGTCGACCTGGTCCGCTTCGGGCCGCGCGACATGCGCCACTGGGACCTCGGCCAGAGCTGGGACTACCTGCTCGCCGGGCGCGCGGCGCTGACCTTCACCTGGGGCGACCTGGGCGCGCTGGCGCAGCAACCCGGCAGCAAGGTCAAGGGCAAGATCGGCGCGGCACCGGTGCCGGGCACGCGCGCGTACTACAGCCTCGCGCGCCATGACTGGGTCCCCACCGCGCAGCCGAACGTGGTCGGCAACACCACCGGCGGGTCGTGGGCGGGCGTGATCTCGAAGTACTCGAAGGCGCCGGAGGCGACCTACTACCTGCTCGCGTTGATGGCGACCCGGGAGAAATCCAAGGTGTACGCGGTTCGCGGCTGGGATGGCATCGACCCCGGGCGCCGGTTCCACTTCCTGCCCCCCGACGGCAGCGGGCAGATCGACACCTACCTGCAGGCCGGCTGGAACGAGGTGGACGTGCGCGACTACCTGCATGCGTACTTCGAGAACTTCAGCAACCGGCTGCAGTTCCCCTACCTGCGCATTCCCGGCGCCTTCAGCTACTGGCAGGCGCTCGACGTGCACCTGGGCGAGGCGGTGGCCGGGCAGCTGAGCGCCGAGGCGGCGCTGAAGGCCGCCGCGGTCGACTTCGAGGAGATCACGCTGCGCCTCGGGCGCGAGCGGCAGCGCAGCGCGTACCGCAAGTCCCTGGGGCTCTAGCGTTCGGCCAGTTCGCCCAGCACCTGGTCCAGCTGCCGGGACACCTCGTGCAACAGCGCGCCGATCCCGGCGTCGCCGGCGTGCCCCAGGCAGGCCTGTTCCAGCGCGGCTGCCGCCTCCTGCAGCGCCGGCATGCCGAGCGTGCCGGCCTCGCACTTCAGGTCGTGGGCCGATCGCATCGCGGCGTCGGAATCCCCCGCCGCCAGCGCGGCCTCGAAATGCGGCACGAACTCCGTCTCGCGGTCGCGGAACATGCCCAGCATGCGGCGGTACAGCACGTCGTTGCCCCGCACGTTGGCCAGGCCGCTGGCGCTGTCGATGCCGGCAGCGGGGCGCCGCGGCTTCACCCAGCGCGCCAGCGTGGCGAACATCTCGTCGACGACGATCGGCTTGGCGATGTGGTCGTCCATGCCGGCCGCGAGCACGGCCTCGCGGTCGCCGACCATCGCGTTGGCCGTCATCGCGATCACCGGCAGGCTCCGCAGCGCCGGCTGCTGGCGCAGCGCGCGCGTCGCGGCATAGCCGTCCATGCGCGGCATCTGGCAGTCCATCAGCACCGCGTCGAAGCGCTCGCGGGCCAGCGCGTCCAGCGCCTCCTGGCCGTCGCCGGCGACGCTGACGGCCACGCCGGCGCGGCCCAGCAGGTCCACGGCCAGCTCGCGGTTGATCGCGTTGTCCTCGACCAGCAGGACGTGCGCGCCGGCCAGTGCCGCGCGGTGGTCGTGCAGCGCGTCGGCACGCCGCGCGCTGCGCGTGGGCGCGAGGGGCACGCGGCCGAGCGCGGTGATGCAGGCATCGAACAGCGACGAGGGCGTGACCGGCTTGGTCAGCAGCGCACCGACCGTCAACCGCCGTTCGGCCAGGTGCTGGCGCACCTCGTCGCGCCCGAAGGCGGTGGCCATCAGCACCACCGGCGCCGGGTGGCGCAGCCCGGCCCGGTCGACCAGCGCCTGCGCGCAGGCCACGCCGTCCATGCCGGGCATCTTCCAGTCCAGCAGCAGCAGCTGGTACGGCCGGTCGCCGGCATCCGCCTGCACCACCCGCCGCAAGGCCTCTTCGCCGCCGGCGGCGGCATCGGCGTTCAGGCCCAGTGCCTGGCTCATCCCGGCGAGCACCTCGCGCGCGGCGGCGTTGTCGTCGACGACGAGCACGCGCGTGCCCGACAGGCTGTCGTGGGGCGCGGCCGGCGGCGCCGCCGCGGCGCCCGGCTGCAGGTCGAAGGCGAGCTCGAAGTGGAAGCAACTGCCGCGCCCCGGCTCGCTGTCGACCGCCAGCTTGCCGCCCATCAGGAGCACCAGGTGCCGGCTGATGGCCAGCCCGAGGCCGGTGCCGCCGTAGCGCCGGCTGGTCGAGGCATCGGCCTGCGTGAAGGGCTCGAACAGGCGCTCCTGCTCCTCGCGGCTCATGCCGATGCCGGTGTCGCGCACCTCGAAGCGCAGCCGCGCCGGTCTGTCGTCGCCGTGGCCGGCGTCGCCTGCGTCGCCTGCGTCGATCACCCGCACCGCCACCACGACCTCGCCCCTGGCGGTGAACTTGACGGCGTTGTTGCCCAGGTTCAGCAGCACCTGACCCAGCCGCGACGGGTCGCCCACCAGCGCGCTCGGCAGCTGCAGCGGCAGTTCGAGCAGCAGCTCGAGGTCCTTCTCGTCGGCCTTCATGCCGACCACGTTGCTCAGGTTGTCCATCACCTCGCCGAGGCTGAACGGGATCGACTCGATGTCGAGCTTGCCGGCCTCGATCTTCGAGAAATCGAGGATGTCGTTGATGATGCCCAGCAGCGATTCGGCCGAGGCGTTCACCTTCTGGATGTAGTTGTGCTGCCGCGCATCCAGGCCGCTCTGCAGGGCCAGGTGCGACATGCCGAGGATCGCGTTCATCGGCGTGCGGATCTCGTGGCTCATGTTCGCCAGGAAGCTGCTCTTCGCGCGGTTGGCGAGCTCGGCGGCGTCCTTGGCGCGCTGCGCCTCGGCGAACACCGATTCGAGGTGCGCGATGGTGTCGGCCAGCCGCTGCGTCATGGTGTTGATGCTGCGCGCCAGCAGCCCGATCTCGTCGCCGGATTCGACCGCGGCGCGCGCCGACAGGTCGCCCGCCGCGACGCGTTCGGCCACGTTGGTCAGGCGGCGCACCGGCCCCACGATGCTGCGCTGGAAGCGCCAGGCCAGCAGCACCGCCGCCAGCACCGCCAGCAGCGCGAGCGCCGCGGCGGCGAGGCGGGCGTCGGCGATGCGGTGCACCGCGC
>NZ_JBFUGW010000461.1:0-3061 GCF_056402735.1 Rhizobacter sp. P3_C12 | reverse complement strand
GGGCCGTCGTCTGCCGCCGGTTCGGAGGCCGCGGCGGCCGGCGGCTCGGCGGCCGCAGGCTCGGCGGCCTGCGCCGCACAGCACCCAGGCACGAGCGCCGCTCCCATCGCCCAGATCCAGCTTGCCGCACACGAGCTCACGCGCCACGCCATCGCTTCCTTTCGGTTGAACTGCTCGCCCCGCGTCGTCCCGACCATCCAGGCATGTTAGCGATGACACGGCAGTCGGCGTGCCCGATCTGTCCGACAGACACGCACCCGCACGGCAAGGCACACCGATTGCCACCCTTCGGTACCGCACCTTTGGGTCTCCGGGCCAAAAGAGCGGGATGCGACCGGCGGGGCCGGCGCGCCACCTCTTCCAACACCTGCAAAGGAGTCACACCATGACAAAGCTCTCCACCCTGACCCTCGTGTCCGCARCCGCCCTGGCAGCCGTCGTATCGCTGTCCTCGGCCCAGTCGACGACATCGGGCACCACGGCCGCTCCGGGCTCGGCGAGTGCCGACCAGAACCAGCCGAACGGGCCGACGACGACGGAAAGCACGACGCCGACCAACCAGAACATGACGGCGCAGCCGACCGCCCAGGACACACAGGTCAGCCCGAACAACTCGAACAATGCCAACCCGCCGACGACGCTGGACAACAGCGATTCGTCCAGCACGATCGCGAGCGATCCGCTGGCACCGCGCGCCGATCGCAACTGATCGTCGCCACGTCGGCTTCGAGGGCCCGGCAGATTCGCTCTGCCGGGCCCTCGTTTCATTCAAGAGGGGGTCAGTGGACGGCGGCCTGCGCCAGCTGGGTGGTTTGCGATGCGGGGCGCGGATCGGGCATGCCGAACACCTCGGCCAGCGTGCGGCGGTCGGGCACCAGGTACACCATCGCGCGGCCGCGGCTGAACATCGGGCTGATCACGCCGTCGTAGAAGGCCGGCGGCAGGTTGATGCAACCGTAGCTGATGCGGTTGTCGTCGACGCCCGGTGACGCGAGGCGCTGCGCGCGACGCTCGCGCGGGTTGGTGGTGCGCACGCGGTGCATCGACACCGCGGCGTCGTAGTCGACCCAGACGATGTCCTCGCCATTGGCGTTGTGGCCGGGCCGGCCGACGAAGCGGCCAGCCGGCGTGATGCGCTCGGACGGCTTGATGTCGGCGATGGGCCGCTCGCCGATGCCCGGCACCGAATCGTCGCCACGCGCCGCCCCCAGCAGCGCCGGTGCCGAACCGAGCAGGCGGCCGGCCGCATCGAACGCGAACACGTGGGCGCGCGGCTTGTCGATCAGCACGAACGGCAAGCCTCGGTTGTCGGCGCGACTCGCGATCCAGTCGCCGAGGCGCCGCACATCGGCTGAAGCCGCCTCGGCACCGAAATCCAGCGACCGCTTCGCGWAAACCGGCGCCGCGTGCCGCGCGTTGTGCGCGAGCCGCTCCGGATGAACCGGCGACGGCGGTTGCGCGATCAGGCTCAGCACGATCGTCGCCGCGCCCAACAGGCCCGCGTTCACCCACTCCAGCACCGGTGATGGCTTCATGCCGATGCGTGGCAATCCCCGTGCCCGTGGGATAGCCAGCAGCGTCGTCTGCAGGCCTGATGGCGCATCGAACTGCGTCCACTTTGTCGCGCTTTTCGACGCACGTCCCGAGACCGGTCTCCCTACGATTCACCATCTTCACGCGAGCGAGCCAGGACCCGCCCATGCGATTTGCAGGTAAAGCAGTGCGATCGGCAATTCTTGCCGGTCTGTGGGCATGGGGTACGTGGGCCTGTGCGGCAGCTTCGACATCCGACACCTCCGATGCCTCGCCCGAGGCGCGGCTCGCAACGCGCTGGATCCTCGACCACCACGACAACCAGGGCAAGCCGTTCGCGGTGGTCGACAAGAAGGCGGCGCAGTTGCGCATCCACGCGGCCGACGGCCGGCTGATCGGCAGCAGCCCGGCCCTGCTGGGGCTGGCCCCCGGCGACGCCGCGATCGGCGACATCGCGCACCGTGCGCCGTCCAGCCTGCGCCCGTTCGAGCGCACCACGCCGGCCGGCCGCTTCGAATCGCAGCCGGGCCGCAACCTGCACGGCGAGGACATCGTCTGGCTCGACTACGCCGCCTCGCTCGCGATCCACCGGCTGCGCCCCGCGGCGCCCGCCGAGCGGCGCGCGCAACGGCTCGCGTCAACCTCGCCGGCCGACAACCGCATCTCGCTCGGCTGCGTGGTCGTGCCGGTGGCGTTCTACGAGCGGGTCGTCGCACCGGTGCTCGGGCAGGCGCGTGCGGTCGTCTACGTGCTGCCGGAAGACCAGCCGGTGCGCGGGTTCTTCGAGGCGGCGCAGGGCCTCTAGGTCTTTGCGCGCGCGCTCCACAGCGCCGCGCCCATCAGCAGCATCCCGGCCGACTGCAGCACGCTCAGGCTTCGGCCGTACACCAGCCAGTCCACGCACACCGCGGCGAACGGGTAGACGAACTGCAGCAACGCGATGCGGCCGGTCGGCAGGCGCGCCATGCCGGCATACAGCAGCACGTAAGCCAGGCCGGTGTGGATCACGCCGAGCCCGGCCAGCCAGCCCCAGGCGGCCGGCTGCGCGGGCCAGCCCTGCATCAGCGGCCACCAGGCGGTGAGCACGACGCCGACCGCGCACTGCCACGCCGCGAGCGCCAGCGACGACGCACCCTGCACCCGCTTCGCGATCAGCGTGACCGCCGCGTAGCTGAGCGAGCCGCCCAGGCACATCGCAAGGCCCGCGAGGTAGCGCGTGGATGCCAGTTCGCCCGGCGGCTGCTCGGCCAGGCCCGTCGCCAGCGCCAGGCCGAGCAACGCGAGCCCGGCCGCAAGCCACCGGCGCGCGCCGATGCGCTCGTGCAGCCACCAGGCGCCGAAGCCCATCACCCACAGCGGCTGCACGTGGAACACCACGGTCGCGACGCCGATCGACGTGCGCTCGATCGCCGCGAAGAACAGCGCCCAGTTCGCCACCATCAGCACCCCGCAGGCGAGCGCCGCCGCCAGCGCCCGCGGTGCGAGCCGCAGCTCGCGCAGCCGGCCGGCGGCCGCCGCCCAGGCGAGC
>NZ_JBFUGW010000460.1:0-3082 GCF_056402735.1 Rhizobacter sp. P3_C12 | reverse complement strand
GGTCGAGGAGCCGCTCGCCGATGCGGTGCGCGGTGCGCTGGCCGCGGCCATCGCCAACAGCGCGCCGCCCAAGCCCGTCTTCGTCACCACCGAGGCCCGCCTGGCCTACCTGCGCTGGCTCGGCGAGATGAGCAGCCGCCTGAAGAAGCGCAAGGCCGAGCACGTCACGCGCATCGAGTTCCTCGACACGCTGTGGTACGAGAGCACGCGCGCCGGCCTCGAACCCGCGCTGATGCTGGGCCTGGTGCAGGTGGAGAGCGGCTTTCGCAAGTACGCGATCAGCAGCGTCGGTGCACGCGGCTACATGCAGGTGATGCCGTTCTGGGCGCGGCTGATCGGCAATGGCGACGTGAGCCGGCTGTTCCACATGCAGACCAACCTGCGCTTCGGCTGCGTGATCATGCGGCACTACCTCGATGTGGAGCGCGGCGACCTGTACATGGCGCTCGGCCGCTACAACGGCAGCCGCGGCAAGCCGGAGTATCCGAACCTGGTGTTCGGCGCCAAGAAATACTGGGACTACAAGGCGAGCTAGAGGCCGGTCCACGGCGTGGGCATCGCGGCCTCCACGCCCAGCATCGACAGCACCCGCTCGACGGTCTCGTTCACCAGCTCGTCGATCGTCGTCGGCCGGTGGTAGAACGCCGGCAGCGGCGGGAAGATCACGCCGCCCATCTCGGTCACCGCGGTCATGTTGCGCAGGTGCGCCAGGTTGAACGGCGTCTCGCGCACCATCAGCACGAGGCGGCGGCGCTCCTTCAGCGTCACGTCGGCGGCGCGCGCCAGCAGGCTGTCGGAGAAGCCGTGCGCCACCGCGGCCAGCGTCTTCATCGAGCACGGCGCGATCACCATCGCCGAACTCGCGAACGAACCGCTGGCGATCGCGGCGCCGACATCGGCCGGGTTGTACGCGGTGTGCGCCAGCGATTCGAGTTCGCGCCGGTCGAGGCCGAGTTCGTGGTGAACGTTCAGCACTCCGGCCGGGCTGGCCACCAGGTGGGTCTCGCAGCCGAGCGCCTTCAGCCGCTGCAGCAGCCGCACGGCATAGACCGCGCCGCTGGCGCCGGTGACGCCGACGACGATGCGCTGCGGCACCTGGATCAGACCTTGGCGCCCAGCACCTGCTGCAGCTCGCCCGCCTGGTACATCTCCATCATGATGTCCGAGCCGCCGACGAACTCGCCGTTCACGTACAGCTGCGGGATGGTGGGCCAGTTCGCGTAGTCCTTGATGCCCTGGCGCACGCCTTCGTCCTCGAGGACGTTGACGGTCTTCAGGTCGGTCACGCCGCAGGCCTTCAGCACCTGCACCGCGCGGCCGGAAAAACCGCACATCGGGAATTGCGCCGTCCCCTTCATGAACAGGACCACGCGGTTCTGCTTGACGAGGTCATCGATGCGTTGCTGTACGTCGCTCATGGTCTGGCGCCGGCGGGCCCGGCAGAGTTCAAGGTGGAAGGGACGACGTTATACGGCAAACCGCGTGCCGTTCGCGCCGACACCCGGCATGTCCCCGGGCGAAATGCGCCTTCAGAACGAGTACGACACGCCGAGCTGCAAGACCGGCTGCAGCCGCAGCTCGCGCACCTGGTCGTCCAGGCTCTGGCCGAGATTGCGCCCGAAGCGGCTGGCCAGCACGCCGACATCGGCAGAGAAGCCCCATCCGCCCTTGACCGACAGCCCGGTGTAGCCGATGCCGACATAGGGCGAGGTGGCGCTGTCGGTGCTGCCGTCGGGCGCGGGATTGATGCGGCGGTCGATGCTGAACTGGCCACCGCTGCCGGGACCGCTCCACGGCGAGGAGCGCGGACCGAACAGCACGCCGCTGGTGGCGCGCAACCCACCGGCGGCGCCCTGGTTGAAGGCGGGGGTCAGGTAGTAGTCGGCCATCAGGCTCAGGCTGCTGAGCTTCAGGCTGGTGGGGTCGAAGCCCGGCGCGTCGATGCGCAGGCCGGGACTGGCGGTGCCGAGGCTCACGCGGCCCTGCAGCTTGCTCCAGCCGAGGCCGTTGCCGCCTCCACTGCCGCCGGCGTCGAGGGCCATCGCCGCCTGCGCGCCGAGCGCCAGGGCGCCGACGCCGATCCACTTCCACCTCGGGTTCCACATGGCGACTCTCCTTGCGACGGGTGTGACGGGAGACGAACCTGCGGGCCGCTGAAGGCCTCGGGACCATGCTACGCCGGCGGCACCCGCTTGTGGGTGGCGTCCCCGCGACTGAGTGGAAACAGTCGTGAGTGTGTGCGGTTCTGCCGGTGGCGGGCTCAGCGCGTGGCCTGCCGCCAACGGCCGCCGGTGCAGCGGTCGTTGCCGCCCAGGTCGCGCCGGGTGCTCACGTCCTGCAGCCCGGCCGCGGCCAGCAGGGCTTGCACGGCAACCGCCTGGTCGTGCCCGTGCTCCAGCAACAGCCAGCATCCATCGTGCAAGTGGGCACTGGCACCAGCGGCGATCTCGCGCAGCGAATCCAGGCCGTCTCCGCCCGGCGTCAGCGCCTGCAGGGGTTCGTGGCGGAGTGCATCGAGGTGATGGTCGTCGCCCGCGATGTAGGGCGGGTTGCTGACGACCAGCTCGAAGCGGCGTCCCGCAACCGGTGTCCACCAGTGGCCGGGCCGCAACGCGATCGGCAGGCCCAGGGCCTGTGCATTGGATTCGGCGACCGCCAGCGCGTCGGGGCTGGCGTCGACGGCGGTGAGGTCGGCGCGCGGGCAGCGGTGCTTGATCGCGAGCGCGATGGCGCCGGAGCCGGTCCCCAGGTCGAGCACCTGCGGCCGGCCGGTGGCCGCGAGTTCGGTGCCGAGCAGTTCCAGGGCCCAGTCGACCAGCGTCTCGGTGTCTGGTCGCGGCACCAGCACCGCCGGCGAGACCTGCAGCGTCAGGCCGTGGAACTCCTGGCGGCCCAGCAGGTAGGCCACCGGCTCGCCGGCGCTGCGGCGCGCGACCAGCGTGTCGAATTGCGCGGCCCGGTCCGGCGCCAGCGCGTCGTCGCCATGGGCCATCAGCCAGCTGCGGTCGCGGCCGAGCACGGCGGCGAGCAGCAGCTGCGCGTCCAGCCGGTCGAGCCCGGCGGCACGTGCGCCTGCCAGCGC
>NZ_JBFUGW010000459.1:0-3090 GCF_056402735.1 Rhizobacter sp. P3_C12 | reverse complement strand
ACGGTGTTCCAGGGCGGCCAGGACTTCCAGTGCCTGTACATCATCAACTCCGGCTTCTTCAAGACGCTGAACATCGCGGCCGACGGGCGCGAGCAGGTCGTCGGCCTGCACTTCAAGGGCGACTGGATGGGCTTCGACGGCATCGCCCACGGCCAGTACGGCTGCGATGCGATCGCGATGGACACCGGCGAGGTCTGGGCGATCCGCTACGACACGCTGCTGCTGGCGGCCGTGCGCCAACCCGCGCTGCTCGGCCTGCTGCACGCCGCGATGAGCCGCGAGATCTCGCGCGACCGCGATTCGCTGCTGTCGCTGGGCACACTGCCGGCCGATGCGCGCGTCGCCGACTTCCTGCGCTACTGGGCCGAATCGCTGTCGCAGCGCGGCCTGCGCGCCGACCAGATCACGCTGCGCATGACGCGCGCCGAGATCGGCAACTACCTCGGCATGACGCTCGAGAGCGTCAGCCGCGCGCTGTCGCGCATGGCGCGCAGCAACGTGATCCGCTTCACCGAGAAGGGCCGGCGCGACCTGTGCATCGCCAGCACCGAGGCGCTCGCGTCGTTCATCCAGGCGGCGATGACGCCGGCTTCGCGGGTGCTGCAGTGATGGCCCGCCCGAGCGCACGCACCATCGCCTCGCAGAGCTCCTCGCGCGAGTACGGCTTGCGCAGCAGCTCCCACGGCAGCCCGGCGCTGCTGTCGCCGACCATCGCCTCCGACGAATAACCCGACATCAGCAGCACCGCGAGCCCCGGCCGCAAGGCCACCGCACGCCGCGCGAGTTCGGTGCCGCGCAGGCCGGCCCCCAGGATCACGTCGCTGAGCAGCAGGTCGACCGCCTGCTCGCCCTCCAGCGCCGCCAGCGCGGGCTCGGCGCTCGAATGGGCCGTCACCTCGCACTGCAGCGCGCGCAGGAAGCTGCGGCACACCGCGAGCACCTCCGGGTCGTCCTCCACCAGCATCACGCGCAGGCCCGGCGGCAGCTGCGCCGGCGCATCGGCCGCGCCCTGCGTCCGAGCCTGGCCGGGCGCATCGAAGCGCGGCAGGTACAGCGTGACCCGCGTGCCGGCACCGGGCGCCGAATCGAGGGCCACCGCGCCGTTCGACTGCTTCGCGAAGCCGTACACCGTGCTGAGGCCCAGGCCGGTGCCGCGGCCGGCCTCCTTGGTCGTGAAGAACGGCTCGAACGCGCGGTCGCGCACCGCTTCGGACATGCCATGCCCGGTGTCCGAGACGCTGATCTCGACGAAGCCGTCGTCGCGCTGCGCCACCTCGCCGAGGTCTGCCGCCAGCGGCGCCGGCACGCGCCGGCAGGGCCGGCATGCGAACGACAGCGTGCCGCCCTCGGGCATCGCGTCGCGGGCATTGATCGCGATGTTGAGCAGCGCGGATTCGAGCTGGCCCGGGTCGGCCCGGCAGCCCGGGCAGTCATCGGCCGCATCGACGACGATCTGCACCCGCTCGTCGAGCGTGCGATGCAGCATGTCGGCCAGCGAGCGCAGCAGCAGCGCCGGCTCCACGCGCGACGGCACCAGCCGCTGGCGGCGCGAGAACGCGAGCAGCTTGCCGGTGAGCTCGGCGCCGCGCCGGGCCGCGCGCTTGGCGGCCCCCAGCATCTGCTGCAGCCGCGGCTCGTCGGCCACCTGCGGCTCGAACTCGAGCACCTGCAGGTTGCCCTGGATCACCGTCAGCAGGTTGTTGAAGTCGTGCGCGATGCCGCCGGTCAGCTGGCCGACGCTCTCCATGCGCTGCGCATGGCTCAGCTGCTCCTCGGTCTGCGCGCGCTGCAGGCTGGAGGCCAGCAGGCTGGACAGCGAATCGAGGAAACGGACCTCGTCGTCACCGAAGCGGCGCGCCTCGCGGGTGCGCACCGCCAGCGTGCCGACGATGCTGCCGCGGTCGGACAGCGGCACCACCAGCGCGCTGACCAGCCCGCGCTGCAGGTAGTCGGCCGGCACCTGGAAGCGCGTCTCGCGTGCGTAGTCCGACACCAGCACCGGCCGGCCCTCGGCCACCACGAAGCCGGGCGGCGTGTCGCGCCGGTTCGGCACGCGCTGGCCCTCGGTCTCCGCGCCGGCCAGGCCGACGCCGGCGGCGAGCCGGAACTCGCGCCGGTCGGGCTCCAGCAGGTACACGACGGCGGTCTCGACCTGCAGCCCCTCGGCCGCGATCTGCGGCACCTGGCGCAGCAGCGCCTGCGGGTCGCGGGTATCGACCGCCAGCCGCGCGAGCTTGGCGACGTATTCGCTGTAGCGGGCCTGCTGCAGCGCCTGCTGCACCCGCGGGTAGGCCGCGATGCCACGGATCGCCGCGACCACGTACGGCAGGCCGTCGTCCGTCAGCGGGCTGAGCGCGATCTCGACGATCACCTCGCTGCCATCCTTGCGGCGCGCGGCCAGCTCCAGCTGCGTGCCCATCGGCCGCGGCTTCGGGTTCTTGCCGTAGCCGTCGCGGTAGCCCGCATGGTGCGGGCGGACGCTGTCGGGCACCAGCGCATCGACCGGCATGCCGGGCAGCTCGTCGACCGCGTAGCCCAGCAGGGCCGCGGCGGCCGGGTTGGCGCGCACGATCACGCCCTGGGCATCGGCCAGCAGCAAGGCATCGGGATAGGCGGCGAACAGCGAGCGGAACAGGCGGCCCTCTTCCGGCGTGGGTGGCGGCAGGCGGTGTGGCATCGGCAGCTCGTCGTTCAGGCGCCGAAGCACTCAGGCACCAACCACCGGCACCGCGAGCATGTAGCCGGCGCTGCGCACCGACTTGATCAGCTGCGGGCTCTCGGGGTCGGCCTCGAGCTTTTTGCGCAGGCGGCCGACCTGCACGTCGATCGTGCGGTCGAACGGCGCGGCCTCGCGGCCGCGCGTGCTCTCGAGCAGGAAATCGCGCGACAGCACGCGGCCCGGGTGGCGCACGAACACGCTCAGCAGGTCGAACTCGCCGCTGGTGAGCGCAACCTCGACGCCGCCGCGGCTGGCCAGCCGGCGTGCGGCGAGGTCGAGCTCCCAGTCGAGGAAGCGCAGCCGTTCAGGGGCGGCCGGCGCCGCGGCCGCCGGCGCGGCCGGGGCTGGAGCGACGAGCGCCGGGGCAGCCA
>NZ_JBFUGW010000458.1:0-3097 GCF_056402735.1 Rhizobacter sp. P3_C12 | reverse complement strand
GATGTGGCGCCGGCAACACAGGCCTTCCCGCCGTTGCCGGCCTCACCACTGCCGCTGGAGCGCTACGAGTACGACGCGCAGGGCAACCGCACGAAGATCATGCAAGGCGCGGGCACGCTGAACCTGCAGACGCGGCTGACGTATGACGCGCTGGAGCGGGTGAAGGACACGACCGACCCGAAGAACGGCACGACGCGCTTCGAGTACGACGGCGGGGATCGCACGACACAGGTGACCGATCCGAGGAACCTCGCGACGCAGTACCCGCGCAACGGCCTGGGTGATGCGACGCAGGTGATCAGCCCGGACACCGGCAATGAAAACCTGACCTACGACGCGGCCCGCAACCTGAAGACCCGCACCGACAGCCGCGGCGTGCTGGCGACCTACGACTACGACGCGAGCGACCGGCTGACCGCGGCGGTGTACACGAAGAGCGGGCAGCCGACGGAGACCGTGAGCCTCGCCTACAGCCAGACCGGCGCGGGCTTCAGCTACGGCGCGGGCAAGCTGACGAGCAGCAGCTACCCGGGTGGCTCGGCGCAGTACGGCTACGACGACCAGGGCGAGGTGGCGAGCGATGTGCAGCGCGTGGAGGCAACCAGCGGAAGCAATGCGACGCAACTGACGCACACGGTGGGCTATGGCTACACGCTGGGCAACCTGAGCGGCATCAACTACCCATCGAGCCGGCAGCTGGGCCTGACCTGGGTGGATGGCGAGGTCACCGGCATCACGCTGGGCGGCACGCCGCTGATCACGCAGATCGCGTGGACGCCGTTCGCCGGCACGGTCAAGCGCTGGCAGTGGGCAATGGCCGATGGAGCCAAGTCGAACGAGCGCCACTTCGACCTGGCGGGCCGGGCGATCCGCTACCCGCTGGGCGAGGCGCTACGAGACCTGCGCTACGACGAGGCGAGCCGCATCGTGAGCTTCACGCACCTGAGCGCGGACGGCACGGCGCAGCCGGCGCTGGACCAAGTGTTCGGCTACGACGAGAACAGCCGGCTGACCGGCATCACGACGAACGCGGCGAGCTGGGCGATCCACTACGACGCGAACGGCAACCGCACCGGCCTGAGCCTGAACGGCAGCCCGAGCACGTACGGCGTGGAGGCGACGAGCAACCGCACGACCCGCATCACGAACCCGGCCAGAACCCTCGTGTTCGACAACGCCGGCAACACGCTCAGCGACAGCGCGGCCGATGGCTCGGGCTACACGGCGACGTACAACCTGCGCGGCCAGCTCGCGACGATCACCAAGGGCGGCGTGACGACGCGCTACACGTACAACGCGGCCGGGCAGCGCGTGCGCAAGGTGAGCAGCACGGGGCCGCAGAGCACGGTGGTGTTCGTGTACGACCAGGCGGGCCACCTGCTGGGCGAGTACGACCAGAACGGGGCGGCGCTGCGGGAATACGTGTGGCTGCGCGACACGCCGATGGCGATGTTCACGCCCGACCCGGCGAACCCATCGGGCGAGCCGCTGGTGTACTTCATCCACACCGATCACCTGAACACGCCGCGGGTGGTGGTGGACCGGCAGAACCGGGTGCGCTGGCGCTGGCTGGCGGAGCCCTTCGGCACGAGCGCACCGGAGACCAACCCGAGCGGGCTGGGGGTCTTTACGCAGAACCTGCGCTTCCCGGGGCAGTATGCGGACCAGGAGAGCGGGCTGTTCTACAACTACGCTCGCTACTACGGACCTGACGGCGGGCGTTATACACAATCCGACCCGAGCGGCCTTGCTGGCGGGGTCAATACCTATGGATATGCCGAAGGCAACCCGCTCGCATATTTTGATGTTGATGGGAATCAAGCTTCTCTGGCGTGGTGTTTGGGTGGGCCTCCAGGTTGCGCTGCAGGAATCGGTCTGGCGGCTGCAACCATATGGATGGCAACACACACTGGACAACAGTCGATTCCTGCTGGTACAACGGCCGAGAAGAAGTGCTGCACAGTTTGGCGACGTTTCTATACCCCCAACTCGGGAAAACATTCCACACAAGGGAAATGGGTGCGAGGGAACTGGTGGGGCCCAGCTCCGGATGACGTACAGGCTGCGATCGCACTACAAACGGCTATTCCCGTTACTGCCGATGAGKCGGTCCTCGTAGGCGTGGTCGGTACTCAGGTCGTACAATTCAATATGGAATCTCAGAATGAAGAGCGATGCGAAAGAATTTATCATGGATTTATTGTTTCTGATCAGCCTGTAAATCCGAGACCGGACGTGAATAATGTCGCGAAGCGCAACAATCTACCAGGAACAAAGAAATGGCCATGGCGTTAACAGTCGCAGAAAATTGCACGGGGACGCTCAGCCTTGATGGATTGAGCTTGGAATTTGTATTGGATATGGACTCATCGGTCCAGGGGACAAGGGTCAGAGCTGAACGCGGAGTGCTTTCTGAACAGTATCTTGAGGGTTATATAAATATAATTAGCGGTGAGCCAGATTTGGCAACTTATTTGCTCATTCCAGGGCAAGATGTGGGTGCATTTGGTATCCTTTTTTCCCGCTTTTTGGATTTGGTTGATACGGCTGCGGAAGAAGACTTTAAGGAAATACTGGATGGAAAGTCATTCTCCGGAGTGGTTAGGGAAAAGTCTTCGCTCTCCTATTCTACTGATGGGAGGGATTTTTCATTTGAGGATCTTTCTCGTCTTACGGCGCGAGTAGTCACGGAAAGCTACTTGGGACGACTTTCTATATATAAATCGGGCGGGAAATTTTTTCTTGAAGCCGAGCTGTTTAAGAATGGGGAAATCTTTTGCGCTGGAGTTGAGGCTGAAGAACTGAAAATGGCTTTGGAGGCTTTGCGGAGGGAGTTTTCAGATCGACTCACGGTGCGAATGGGGTTGTAGGCAAGAAATCAATGAGCGTTGCCGCTTCCAGCCCCGTCGAGTTGTCGCCTCGGCGCGACGAGGTTGATTTCAGCCGTCGAGGGCGATGGGTTCACGCCCGACCCGGTGAATCCCGCGGGCGAGCCGCTGGTGTACTTCATCCACAGCGATCATCTGAACACACCGCGCGTGGTGGTGGACCGCCAGAACCGGGTGCGCTGGCGCTGGCTGGCGGAGCCCTTCGGGAC
>NZ_JBFUGW010000457.1:0-3098 GCF_056402735.1 Rhizobacter sp. P3_C12 | reverse complement strand
GCCCAGGGCCTGCACATCACCGTCAGCATCGGCCTGGCGACCTTGCGCGACGGCGAGACCGCCGAGCAGCTGCTGCAGCGCGCCGACGAGGCGCTGTACCGCGCCAAGGCCGAGGGCCGCGACCGCGTGGTGGCCGGATAGAGCGTCCCTTGAAAGCGCAGGGGCCCAGTCCCACATGCGCTGTCTGGAGGATCTCCCCGTGGGTGCCAACGACGCCTTTCTGCTCGATGCCTATTCCGAGACCGTCTCCGGCGTGGTCGAGCGCGCCGGGCCGAGCGTCGCGTCGGTCAAGGTGGTCGGCCACGCCAGCAACCGCGATGCGGCGCTCGKCGGCGGCTCCGGCTTCCTGTTCACGCCCGACGGCTACCTGCTGACCAATTCGCACGTGACGCGCGCCGGCGGCAGCGCGCTGCCGTCGCCGCAGGTCACGCGCCAGCGCGTGTCGCTGAGCGACGGCCGCGAGTTCGATGCGCGCTGGGTCGGCGACGACCCCGACACCGACCTCGCGCTGCTGCACATCGACGGCATGTCGCGCGGCGGGCTCACGCCGCTGCCGATCGGCCGCTCGGCGCTGCTCAGGCGCGGCGAGATCGCGATCGCGATCGGCAACCCGCTCGGCTTCGAGCACACCGTGACGGCCGGCATCGTCAGCGCGCTCGGCCGCAGCATGCGCGCCGGCACCGGCCGGCTGATCCCGGACGTGATCCAGACCGATGCGGCGCTGAACCCCGGCAATTCCGGCGGGCCGCTGCTGAATTCGCGCGGCGAGGTGATCGGCGTCAACACCGCGATCATCCGCGGCGCCCAGTCGATCAGCTTCGCGGTGGCGATCGACATCGCCGAATGGGTGATCCCGCAGCTGCTGCAGCACGGCCGCGTGCAGCGCGGCTACCTGGGCGTGGGCGGCAGCACCACGGCGCTCGACCGGCGCATCGTCGTCGGCCTCGGGCTCGGGCAATCGCACGGCGTGCGGGTGTCGGCGGTCGAGCCGGGCAGCCCGGCCGCGCGCGCCGGCCTGCGCGAGGGTGACCTGCTGGTCGGCATCGACGGCCTGGCGATCGAGTCGGTCGACCGGCTGCACCAGGCGCTCGACGCGAGYCGCATCAACCGCGACTGCGTGCTGAAGCTGCTGCGCGGCAACGCGACCGGCCAGCCGCTGTACCTGACGGTGCGGCCGCTGCCTCAGGCGTCGCGCTGAGACTGAAGGCTCGTCTTCGCCCTGCCCCCTCGAGTTGCGGGGGGGCCGCCTCGCCACCCCCCTAGTTCGCGCTGTCGGACTCGCGCCCGCCTTTTCGTTTTCACAGTCAAGAGATGCCGTCCCGTGCGGCCTTGTCCGTGAATCCAACGAGGAGTGCCTGCCGTGAGTGTTGCCACCATCCCTGCGCCGTTCCTGGCCTTCGACAGCTTCAGCCCGCCGACCGAATCGGAGGCCTCAGCCGGCTACGGCATCTCCGAGCGCGCCGCCACGCGCTCGCCCTTCGTCTCGGTGTACGAGGCCGGCGACGACGAGACGGCATACGACGACCCGATGCGCGAGGCCTACGCCGGCCTGATCGACGAACTGCACGACGAGGAGTTCGACGAGGCGCTGTTCGAGCTCGAATGCCATGCCCGCGCGCTGCACGACCGGCAGCTCGCCGCCGGCATGCCGCGCGGCCAGGCCGACCGGGCGGTGATGCAGCACTTTGCGCCGCTGGTGCGCGAATGCGAGGCGGCGGTCGATGCGATGGCGCAGCAGTTCGGCCCGCGCCAGGGCGCCGGGCTGGTCGAGGGCGAGGTCGATGCCTTCGTCGACGGCTACGCGCCGGCCGCCAGCCACGAGATGCAGCAGGAACCGCAGTTCGAACAGTTTTTCGGCAAGCTCCTCAAGAAGGTCGGCGGTGTCGTGAAGAAGGTCGCCGGCACGGCGATCCAGGGCATCACGAAGCTCACGCTCGGCCCGCTGCTGTCGCGCATCAAGGCGCTGGTGAAACCACTGCTGCAGCGCGTGCTGCAGAAGGCCATCGGCCACCTGCCGGCACCGGTGCAGCCGATCGCGCTGCAGCTCGCGCGCAAGCTCGGCTTCGCACCACCCGAGCCGGCTCCGGCGCCCACGACCGCCACGGCCCCCGATGCCACCGCCGCGGATGCCGCTGCCGCCGGCGTGCAGGACGTGGCCGGCGCCGACGCCCCGCTGCCGCAGCAGGAGTTCGACCAGCAGGTCGCGAACGCCGTGCTCGCGCAGGACGAGACGCAGCTCGACATGGAGATCGCGCAATCGGTCGCGCTCGGCCAGGGCGAGGCGCCGCCGGTGTTCGCCGAGCTCGACGACGCGCGCGAGCGCTTCATCCACGAGCTGCAGGATCTGCGGCCCGGCGAGAGCCCGCAGCCGATGATGGAGAACTTCATCCCGGCCGTGCTGCCGGTGCTGAAGCTGGGCATCCGGCTGATCGGCCGGCCGCGCGTCATCAATTTCCTGTCGCCGCTGCTGGCGAAGTTGATCGCCAACCTGGTCGGCCCGCAGCAGGCGGCGGTGCTGTCGCGCGCGATCGTCGACTCCGGCCTGAAGCTGCTGAGCCTGGAGATGAGCGAGGAGATGACGCCAGAGCAGGAGGCCGGCCTCGCCGCCTCGGCCGTCGCCGCCACCGTCGAGGAGACGGTGGGCCGCATCGCCGCGCTGCCCGACCACGTGCTCGACCAGCCCGAGCTGCTCGAAGGCTATGCGATGGAGGCCTTCGAGCAGGCGGCCGCCGCCAACCTGCCGGCGGTGCTGCCGCCCGGCATCTACCGCCAGCGGCCCGAGCTGCTCGAGGCCGGCCTCGATGCCGGCTGGGTGATGCTGCCGCTGCGCGGACGCAAGCGCTACAAGCGCTGCACACGCGTGTTCGACGTGCGCATCACGCCGCACATGGCCGGCGAGGTCATGAGCTTCGAGGGCGCACCGCTCGCCGACTTCCTGCACGAGCAGCTCGGCCTGCCCGAAGGCGAGGCCGCCGATGCGCAGCTGCACCTCTACGAAGCCCTGCCCGGCACCAGCCTCGCCGACATCGCCCGCAACGAGTTCGAACAGGGCGACGGCTCGGGCGCGCTCGGCAGCCAGGAGCTGCACCCGCTGACGC
>NZ_JBFUGW010000456.1:0-3103 GCF_056402735.1 Rhizobacter sp. P3_C12 | reverse complement strand
CTGCAGCCGGGCGAGAGCCTGCAGGCCGCGCAGCAGTGGAAGGACAACCTGAAGAAGGACTTCGGCCTCAACGACGCCCAGGCCGCCGGCATCGTCGGCAACCTGTGGCACGAGAGCGGCGGCATGAATACCGGCATCACGCAGGGCGGCGGCATCGGCGGGCCGAACGGCAACATGGCCGACGACAACGGCAACGGCTATGGCATCGCCCAATGGGGCGGGGTGCGCAAGCAGGGCCTGATCGACTTCGCCAAGGCCAACAAGCTCGACCCGTCGAGCCAGGCCGCCAACTACGGCTACCTGAAGCAGGAGCTGCAGGGCGAGTACAAGGGCGCGATCGACGCGGTGAAGGGCACGAACGACGTGGCCGGCGCCACCGCGGCCTTCTGCAACAGCTTCGAGAAGCCGAGCGATCCGCAGATGGCGTCGCGGGTGGAGTACGCGATGAAGCTGGGCTGAGGGGGCATCGGTCCTCGAGGTGATCGCGAGCGACCGGACGTGGCCGGATGCCGGCTCACTCGTCGAAGAATTTCCAGGTGTCCGCACCGTCGAACTTGCGGACTCGCACGGAGGCGATCAACTGCGGGTCGAAGTTTCCGAGGTTCACTCCATGTCTCGCGCCAGCCTTCACCTCGATCGGCTCCCAGTGCGTGACGCTGCCGCAATGCCGACAGCGGATCGTGCGCAGGGTCTTGTCGCCCTGGACGTAGGCCTCGGTCGAGCCGGGATGGCCTTCGATCGTCACCGTCCCGAACTCGAAATACACCCAGGGGCCGCCGATCCGACGGCAGAGCGAGCAGTTGCAGTCCGTGGCAACTTCCGGTGTGGATGGCAGCGTGAGGCGGACGGCGCCGCAATGGCAAGAACCTTGATGCATGGTCAGGACGTCTGTTGGATCTACGGTGCGGGCAGCCTACCCGAAAGCAGCCGGACGAGATCGAGCAGGTCATCGGCATGCAAGTGAGCGAACTCCTTGCCGAGGACAGACCAAGCTGGCCGATCTCTCGAGCCGAAGCGAGAGGTTGACTGCTTGACGTCCGGGAGGGCGAGGATTTGGGCTGCTAGCTCTTGAACTGGTGCCATGTGACCTTCCAGGATCCGAGCGATGTCGACAGGTAGGTGGACAGCCTATCCGAAACCCGCACTAGACTGGCGTCGGCCGTCGGAGAGTCACTCAGACTTGCCCGGCTCCGTGATGCTCATGTCCCACCAGGAGTCCCTACACGTGGAAAGAGTTGGTTGGCGAGTCCCTGCAGGGTTCGTCCTGGCGCCCGTCCTTCCGTGCGGCTTTTTGGCGCTGGGTTCAGCCGCGCTGGCCGGTCAATGGAATGCCATCGGGTTCGCGATCATCTCGATGGTCACTGTTTCCTGGGCGGCAATCGCCGTGTTCGGCGTACCCTCATTCTTGATGCTCAGACGAGTCAAGAAGGTTTCGATCGTCGACTGCCTGGCAGGAGGTGCTTGCTGCGCGCTGCTGCTGAACTTGGCCCTCCATGCGCTTGCGACGTTCATGCTGAGAGACGGCGGCTACTCTGCTGGTGACTCGGGAGGCGCAACGTATATCAATAGCAGGCTCACGTCCCATGGGGTCTACGTCGCACTCCAGGGGCTTCTTTCAAACCTGATCTTGGGAGCGGTTATCGGAGCCTGCTTCTGGGGATTCGCCCTGAGGCCTTCTCGAGCGTGAACAACATGCAAGACACCGTCGAACTGGTGCTCGACTGGCCGCAACCATCCAGTGTGGGGGAGCCACGGGTCAGCACGGGTGCAGGGCCTCTCAGGGTCACCTATGTGACGGCGGACGACAGGGTGGCAGCACTGGAATTCGCGGTGTGTCACCGCCTGATCTACGGCCACCCAAACGACGAGGCACTCGCGTCGCACCCGCTGTATGGCCGTGGCCTGCAGTACTACTCAGTTCACCGCGTCAAGAAGTCGTCACGGCTGCTCGAACTCGAGCCGGCTAGCGCGATTCATCCCAGGCACAAAGCCGAGGTCTACTTGGCTGACAAGGAACACTTTGTGCTCACCTTCCAGGACGCCACCTTGGAGTGCCTGGTAAGCACTGGCGGGCGTTTCGCGCCGAAGGTCATCACATTCGCAACGGCGACAGAGGCGAGAGCAGCAGGCTGGGATATCGCCTGACCACCCGCGCACCGTCCCGCTCAGAGCCAGCAGTCGGCCAGGAGTGGAAGTTCGCGGACGACGGCTTTCGGATAGGCTAGCCCCTCACTTTGACGCCCCAGTCTTCTGCCCCGCGCGCGCTATGCAAATCGATTCGCCTACTTGGCATCTGAGAGAGTCTTGCCCGGTTTGCGGACAAGGTACTTCGTTGTTGTTGGTCAAGTGTTGGGGCTGCGGTGAGATCAGTATCGAGTGCACCGAGGAAGGCTCCCAGTTTGCAGACGCACGGCTGATTCAACCGCCGGAACGTTGGCGGAGTGAGGGGTCAGCCAGGTGCCCTCACTGCGACGCGATGAATGCTCTTCGTCCAGCGAGCGCGGAGGAGATACAAGCCTCCGGCATCGTCATCGGTCGGTATGAATAATGATGGTGACAACGCATGGACTCGCAAACCTGAGGCTCAGATTGATCTGCCCGTCCTTGTCGGTGGTCGGTGACTGCTTTTGGCCGCGCTGGATGGTCGGGTTCCAATGAAAAACTTTGCCCTGCGTGATCGTGTTCTGGTCTCGTCTTCTGGAGGATGGAAGAAGTCATCCATTGCAACAATCGTCAGTGAGCCGGAGCCCGTCGACACCTTGAAAGGGCCGGAGTTCTACTACTGGGTGGACTTCGACGAACCGCAGGAAACCCTTGATGGCGACGACGTGTATGGCAAAGCCCAAATCCTGAGTGAGCCTGTCAGTAATTTTGTGTGCGAGGCATAGCATGACGACCAGGAGCATGTATGCCAAGCAAGACGAAGACGAAGAACGAGGCGATCGCTGCGAGGACGGCGGCGCTGCCGAAGATCCCGAAGGAACTGCTGGATCAATTCACTCAAGGGCCGATGACGGCCGAGGCGATAGCGGAAGCGTCGATGGCGTTCAAGAAGGCGCTGATCGAGCGGGCGCTGGGTGGCGAGCTGAGCCATCACCTGGGC
>NZ_JBFUGW010000455.1:0-3104 GCF_056402735.1 Rhizobacter sp. P3_C12 | reverse complement strand
GGGCGCGGCAGGGCGGGGCGCCGACGGCCGCGCGGCGGGCTTGGCGGCCGGCTTGGTCGCCTGCTTCGCGGCCGGCTTGGCCACCGGCTTGGATTTGCGGGGCGGCGCCGGCGGGGGGGCGCCGCCGTTGATCTCGCTCTCCAGCAAGTCCATGTTGAACTGCGCGTCGGAGAAATCGACCYGGTCGCGCTGCGCCACGCCCTGCGCCGGCGTCTGCGCGACGTCGGCCTGCTCGGGGTGGAAGAAGCGCGAGTGGATGCGGTCGTCTTCGCTCAGCTGGAAGATGTCGTCATCGTCCGGCGGCTCGGGCAGCGGCTGGAACGACGGCGTGGCCTGGGGGGCGGCGACCGGTGCGGCGGCGATCGGGGTGGGCGGGGGCGGGGTCGGGGGACGCCACTCCGGCGGGGAGTCGCGCTCCAGGTCGAACAGGCCCTCGAGCGCGTTGAAGACCTCGTCGCAGCGCCCGCAGCGGACCCAGCCTTCGGAGACCTTGAGCTGGTCCTGGACGACCCGGAAGACGGTACCGCAGGCAGTGCAACGAGTGGCCAGGCTCATGGCGAAATCATGCCATGGCCTTCTTCCGCGCCGTCATCAGGATCCAGCCTTCTTCCTGGTCGCTCACGTCCAGCGTGCACCAGGGCGCATAGGCGGCCTTCAGCTCGTCGGCCTGGCGCTCGAGGATGCCGGCCAGCACCAGGTCGCCGCCCGCGGCCACGTGGCCGCACAGCAGCGGGGCCAGCAGCTTCAGCGGCGACGCGAGGATGTTCGCGAGCACCAGCGGGTACTCGCCATGCGCCGCATCCGGCAGGCCGGCGTCGAGCGTGACGCCGTTGGCGTCGGCATTGGCGCGCGTCGATTCGACGGCGGCCGGGTCGATGTCGACGGCATCGATGCCGCGCCCGCCATGCAGCGCCGCGCCGATCGCGAGGATGCCGGAGCCGCAGCCGTAGTCGAGCACGCGCTGCCAGCCGGCCGCGCGCGCGGGGGCCTGCGTCGCGATCCAGCGCAGGCACATGCGCGTCGTCGGGTGCGTGCYGGTGCCGAACGCGAGGCCCGGGTCGAGCCGGATCACGGTGCGCGCCTGCGCCGGCGGCTCGTGCCAGGTCGGCACGATCCAGAACGTGTCGGTGACCGGCACCGGCGCGAACTGCGATTGCGTCAGGCGCACCCAGTCCTGTTCCTCGACCTTCTGCAGCGCCTGCAGCTGCACGCCGCCCGCCCAGTCCTGCGCGAGCAGCAGCGCGCCGGCCTCGGTGGCGGCGTCTTCCTCGGCGAACAGCGCCTTCACGACCGAGCGCTGCCAGCCGCCGCGCGGCGCCGGCATGCCCGGCTCGCCGAACAGCGCGTGCTCGGCATCGGTGTCGGCATCGGCATCCTCGACCGAGACCGACAAGGCCTGCAACTCGTCCATCAGCGCATCGCTGACGGGCTCGACCAGGTCTTCGGGGACCAGCAACAGCAGTTCGAACATCAACGGCTCATCGCTTGTGTTGCGACATCCAGCCTTCGAGGTAATGGATGCTGGTGCCCCCCTCGATGAACTTGGCGTCGGCCATCAGCTCGCGGTGCAGCGGGATGTTGGTCAGGATGCCCTCGACCACCGTCTCCGACAGCGCGATGCGCATGCGCGCAAGCGCCTGGTCGCGGGTGTCGCCGTGCGTGATGATCTTGCCGATCATCGAGTCGTAGTTCGGCGGCACGAAGTAGTTCGTGTACGCATGCGAGTCGACGCGCACGCCCGGCCCGCCCGGCGCATGCCAGGTCGTGATGCGGCCCGGCGACGGCGTGAACTTGTACGGGTCCTCGGCGTTGACGCGGCACTCGATCGCATGCCCGCGCATCTGGATCTGGCGCTGCTGGAACGGCAGCTTCTCGCCGGCGGCCACGCGGATCTGCATCTGCACGATGTCGATGCCGGTCACCAGCTCGGTCACCGGGTGCTCCACCTGCACGCGGKTGTTCATCTCGATGAAATAGAACTCGCCGTTCTCGTACAGGAACTCGAAGGTGCCGGCGCCGCGGTAGCCGATGCGCTTGCAGGCGGCGGCGCAGCGGTCGCCGATCTTCTCGATGACGCGGCGCGGGATGCCCGGCGCCGGCGCCTCTTCGATGATCTTCTGGTGGCGGCGCTGCATCGAGCAGTCGCGCTCGCCCAGCCAGACGGCGTTCTTGTGCTCGTCGGCCAGCACCTGGATCTCGATGTGACGCGGGTTCTCGAGGAACTTCTCCATGTAGACGGCAGAGTTGCCGAAGGCCGCGCCGGCCTCCGCGCGCGTGGTCTGCACCGCATGGATCAGCGCCGCCTCGGTGTGCACGACGCGCATGCCGCGCCCGCCGCCGCCGCCGGCCGCCTTGATGATCACCGGGTAGCCGACCGCGCGGCCGGTCTTGATGATCTCCTTCGGGTCGTCGGGCAGCGCGCCCTCGGAGCCCGGCACGCAGGGCACGCCGGCCTTGATCATCGACTGCTTGGCCGACACCTTGTCGCCCATCGTGCGGATCGCATCGGGCGTCGGGCCGATGAAGACGAAGCCGCTCTGCTCGACGCGCTCGGCGAAATCGGCGTTCTCCGACAGGAAGCCGTAGCCGGGGTGGATGGCCTCGGCATCGGTCACCTCGGCGGTCGAGATGATGGCCGGCATGTTGAGGTAGCTCTGCGCCGACTGGGCCGGGCCGATGCACACCGCCTCGTCGGCCAGCTTCACGTACTTGGCGTCGCGGTCGGCCTCGGAATAGACGACGACCGACTTGATGCCCATCTCGCGGCAGGCCCGCTGGATGCGCAACGCGATCTCGCCTCGATTGGCGATCAGGATCTTCTTGAACATGCGGACAGCCTTATTCGATGATGAACAAGGGCTGGCCGAACTCGACCGGCTGGCCGTTGGCGCACAGGATCTTCGTGACGGTGCCGGACTTGTCGGCCTCGATCTCGTTCATGATCTTCATCGCCTCGATGATGCAGATCGGCTCGCCTTCCYTGATGGTGCTGCCCACTTCGACGAAGGGCTTGGCGCCCGGGCTGGCGGCGCCGTAGAAGGTGCCGACCATCGGCGACTTGACGGTGTGGCCGGCCGGCGCGGCGGGCGCCTCGGCCGGGGCTG
>NZ_JBFUGW010000454.1:0-3119 GCF_056402735.1 Rhizobacter sp. P3_C12 | reverse complement strand
CGCCACGGGCGACGCGGGCGGCTGCGCCCGCAGCGCCTCGCGCAAGGCCAGCGCGCCCTTGCCGACGAAGAAGAGCACCAGCACGTGGAAGCCGAACGGCATCCAGTCGGCCATGAACAGGTACAACAACGCATCGAGCGCGTACACCGCACCGCCCACGTAGAAGGCCCGCATGCTGCCGCGTTGCGCCATCAGGCCCATCGCGAAGAAGAAGGCCAGCACCAGCGCATCGAGCGCCAGGCTGACGACCGGCAGCCCGGAGAACAGCGCATCGATGACGCTGGTGATGCCCAGGCCGACGACGAAGTGGGTGTCGCTGCCCGAGTGCTGCATGCCGACGTTCACCGCCGACAGGCCGGCGATCCACCAGAACCAGCGCGCGCCGGACTGGACGAGCGGCATCGATTCGGCCAGTGCGCGCGGCGTCGGCGCAACGGCAGGGATGGCGACAGCGGCGCTGTCGGTGACAACGGCAGGCGCCGCGGTGGGTTCGGTCATGGGGTCCTCCTCGTGGGCGGCCTCGTCGGGCCGCAATCCCCCAACGATAACAGTGCCCGAAAGGGGTCTAGATCTGCACGCGCGTGCCCAGCTCGACGACGCAGTTGTGCGGCAGCTTGAAGAAGTCTGCAACGCTGCCGGCGTTGCGCGACATCGCCGCGAACAGCGCCTCACGCCAGTGCGCCATGCCCGCCCCCTTGGTCGGGACGACGATCTCGCGGCTCAGAAAGTAGGAAGTGGCACCCGGCTCGATCGACAGGCCGTGCAGTGAACAGTGGGCCAGGGCGCGCGGGATGTCCGGCTGGTCCATGAACCCGTAGCTCACCTGCACTCGCCAGAAGCCTTCGACCAGCGGCGTCAGCTCGATGCGCTCGGCATCGCCGATGCGTGGCACCTCTTCGAACTTCACCGTCAGGATCACGTTCTGTTCATGCAGCACCTGGTAGTGCTTCAGGTTGTGCATCAGCGCCTGTGGCACGGTGTCGGGGTTGGCCACCGCATAGACCGCGGTGCGCGGCGTGCGATGCGCCATGTCGTCCTGCGCCAGCGAGGTGATGAAAGGCATCAGCTCCGGGTCGTCGCGGCGGATGTGCTCGATCAACAGCTCGCGACCTCGCTTCCACGTCGCCATCACGGCGAAGATCGCCGCCCCCATCACCAGCGGGAACCAGCCGCCTTGCAGGATCTTCAGCGAACACGAGATCACCAGCACTGCGTCGACCACCAGGAAGGCAGACGTCGCGGCAACGGCGACCGCCAGCGAATACCGCCAGACGTAGCGAACGACGAAGAAGGTCAGCAGCGTCGTGATGAACATCGTCACCGTGACGGCGATGCCATAGGCGGACGCCAGCGCCGACGAGCTGCCGAAACCCGCGGTGGCGAGAAGAACGGCCACCATCACGACCCAGTTCACCGTGGGGACGTAGACCTGCCCCGCTTCCTTCTCCGAGGTGTTCAGCACGCGCATGCGCGGCAGCAGCCCGAGCTGGATCGCCTGCTTGGTCATCGAGTACGCACCCGAGATCACCGCTTGCGATGCGATCACCGAGGCCGCAGTGGCCAGCAGCACCGCCGGGATCAGCCAGGCCTGCGGGAACAGCCGGTAGAACGGGCTCTCCAGCGCCGACGGATCGCGCATCAGCAAGGCCCCCTGCCCCATGTAGTTGAGCGCGAGCGACGGCAGCACCAACCCCGTCCACGCGATGCGTATCGGGCGTGCCCCGAAATGCCCCATGTCGGCGTACAGCGCCTCGGCACCGGTCAACGCCAGGACGATCGAGCCCATCACGAGGAACAGATGCCAGCCACGCGCATGCAGGAACGCCACGGCCTCCAACGGGTTCAGTGCCGCCAGGATGCCCGGCTGCTGCACGATCTGCAGCACACCCACGAGTGCGAGCACGAAGAACCACACGCTGATGATCGGACCGAAAAGCTTGCCGACCGCCTCGGTACCGAAGCGCTGAGCGGTGAACAGCGCAACGATGATGGTGATCGAGATGGGCAGGACGTAGGGCTTCAGGGTGGGCGTGATCGCCTCCAGCCCCTCGACCGCGCCCAGCACCGAGATGGCTGGCGTGATCACGCTGTCGCCGTAGAACAGCGCGGCGCCCAGCACGCCGGTCAACAACAGCAAGGTGCGACGGGTCGGCGTCCCGCCGGCCGCCAGCGCGGTCAGCGCCATGATGCCGCCCTCGCCTCGGTTGTCGGCACGCAGGATCAGGATCACGTACTTCAGCGTGACCACCACCATCAGCGCCCAGAAGATCACCGACACCGCACCGATGATGTCGGGCGCGTCGAGCGGGACGCCGTTGGCGGGGTGGAACACCTCCTTCATCGTGTACAGCGGGCTGGTGCCGATGTCGCCGTAGACGACACCCAATGCCCCGAGCGTCAACAGGCCGAGGCCCTGGCGGTTTTCGTTGTCGTTCATTCTTGTACCGAGGCGATGTCAATCGCGCGTTTATAGAGGATCCATCCCGGCCGGAACCGGCGGAGGCGTTCCCGACGGCAGCGTGAACGTGAACGTCGCGCCGTGAGGCCGGGTCGGCTCGACCTGGATGTGGCCGCGATGCGCTTCGACGATCGCGCGGCAGATCGCGAGGCCCAGACCCACGCCAGGCGTTGCGGACTCCACCCGGCCCCGGGTGAACTTCTCGAAGATCATGTCTTCCTGCCCCGCCGGCACGCCCGGCCCCTGGTCGCGCACGCTGATGCGCAGTTCGTCGCCATGCGCCTTCGCCAGGATCTCCACCGGCGTGTCACGCGGCGTGTACTTGTCGACGTTCTCCAGCAGGTTGACGAGCACGCGCTCGATCAGGACGGCGTCGCACTCGACCAGCGATACGTCGGGATCGATGTGGATAGCGAGCGCTCTCGACCCGAGCGTCCCGTGGGCCGCCTTGACCGAACCGCCGATGATCTCCTCGACCGATTGCCATTCGATGCGCAGCCGGATCTCGCCGCTCTGGATGCGCGCCATGTCGAGCAGGTTGGTCACCATGTCGGCGAGGCGGCGCGACTTGTCGCCAAGCCCGGCGGCGAGCTCGCGCTGGCGCGGCGACAGCGGCGGCTGGCTCGCGGCCAGCAGCTCGGCGGTGGCGACCAGCGCGGCC
>NZ_JBFUGW010000453.1:0-3128 GCF_056402735.1 Rhizobacter sp. P3_C12 | reverse complement strand
GCCGGTGTGCGTGGCGGAATCGCTGACACGGCGCTACCTTTGACACGCCGCCCTGACAAAGTGGGCCGCTTCACCCTCTTCAGGGGGTGCGGGGCGTCCGGGGCGCTCGGCTAGCATCGGCGCTTTGCCCCGGGCCGAGGGCTCACAGCGCACGAAAGGGATGTCGCGATGAAAGTGCTGTTGGTCGATGACCATCCGTTGATCCTGTCGGCCTTGCAGACCGTGATCCAGGGCCTGGGCGACCACGTCAGCGTGGTCGGTGCCGGCAGTGCCCGCGCCGCGCGCGAGACGCTGGCCGCCGACAACGACTTCGACCTGGTGCTGCTCGACCTGCACCTGGGAGACGCCGACGGCTTCGACCTGCTGGTCGAGTTCCGCAGCACCTACCCGGCGCTGCCGGTGGTGGTGGTGTCGGCCTCCGACCGGGCGAGCGACGTGATCCGCTCGATCGACCTGGGCGCGATGGGGTTCGTGCCGAAGCGCGCCTCCAACGAGACCCTGTTCGATGCGCTGCGGATGGTGATGTCGGGCGGCATCTACGTGCCGCCGATCAGCATCGGCAACGACCGGCCGTCCGAGCGCGCGCAGGACGCGCCGTGGGGCGTGCCGGCCGCCGTCAACCAGATCGGCGAGGCGGCCAAGGGCGGCAGCTTCCAGCAGCACCCGTCGATCGCGTCGCTGGGCCTCACGCCGCGCCAGACCGACGTGCTGGCGCTGCTGCTGCAGGGCAACCCGAACAAGCTGATCGCCCGCGAGCTGGGGCTGTCGGTCGAGACGGTGAAGGACCACGTGGCCGCGGTGCTGCGGGTGCTGAACGTGAGCTCGCGCACGCAGGCCGTGCTGGCGGTGAGCCAGATGACGCAGGCGCACGGCGGCTTCTCGGCCTGGCGCCACAACGGCCCGCGCTGAGATGGTGGCCCCTGCGCCCGCTGCACAGGCCGCCTCCCTGCGCGATCTGACCGAAGTCGAGCGCATCCACGGCCTGTATTCGTACGTGCCGACCACGCTGGCCGGCAATGCGGCCGGCGCGTCGGTGATGGCGCTGTTGTTCTGGGACCACGCGCCGCGCTGGCTGCTGGCGGCCTGGATGGTGATGTTCTGGGGGCTGTGGATCTTCCGCATGTGGGCGCTGGTGGCGTTCCGCGGGCGCAACGTGCAGACGCTGGCGGCGGCGCAGCCGTGGTTCCGCATCTGGGTCGGCGCGACGATGGGCTCGGGCATCGTCTGGGGCTCGGCGGCATGGCTGTTCTACCCTCACGGCGGTACGACGGAGCGCATCGGGCTGCTGCTCACCGTCTACAGCTTCTGCGTGGCCGGCATGCCGATCCTGGCGCCGATGCGCAAGGTCTACAACACCTTCGCGCTGCTGTGCTTTGCGCCGACAGTGCTGCGCGTGGGGCTGCCGGGCGGCTTCGACGACCTGGTGCTGGCCGGTGTGCTGCTGACGATCGTCGCGATGACGACGCTGCTCGCGAGCGACTACCGGCTCAACTACGAGAACCTGCTGAAGCTGAAGCTGCGCGCCGACGAACTGGGTGCGCAGCTGCGCATCGAGAAGGCGGCCGCCGATGCGGCACGGCAGCAGGCCGAGGTGGCGAACCGCTCGAAGACGCAGTTCTTCGCGGCCGCGAGCCACGACCTGCGGCAGCCGCTGCATGCGATGGGGCTGTTCGCCGAGGCGCTGCGCCAGCGCAGCCACGATGAGGAGGTGATCCACCTCGTCAACAGCATCAACGGCTCGGTCGATGCGCTGGAGGGGCTGTTCTCGGAGCTGCTCGACATCACGAAGATCGACACCGGCGGCGTCGAGACGCAGGCCGAGCATTTCAACATCGGCGCGCTGTTCGGGCGGCTCAAGCTGCACTTCGAGCCGACGGCCTTCGAGAAGGGGCTGGGGCTGCGATTCCGCGGCGGGGCGCACAACGCGTTTGCCGACCCGGTGCTGGTGGAGCGCATCTTGCGCAACCTGGTGTCGAACGCGATCCGCTACACGCAGGACGGCACGGTGCTGGTGAGCTGCCGCAAGCGCGGCACGCGGCTGCTGCTGCAGGTGTGGGACACCGGCGTGGGCATCCGCGAGCGCGAGCAGGAGCGCATCTTCGAGGAGTTCTACCAGGTGCCGCAGGGCGACGCGCTGGCGCCGCACCAGCGCAAGGGGCTGGGGCTGGGGCTGGCGATCGTCAAGCGGCTGGCGGGGCTGATGGAGGCGCCGCTGTCGCTGCGCTCACGGCCGGGGCACGGCACGGTGTTCTCGCTGGAGCTGCCGCCCGGCAAGGCGCCGCGCGCGGTGGCACCGGCGCTGAGCGGCAAGGCGCCGATCGGGCTGACGCTGGACCGCCGCCGCATCGTGATCGTCGAGGACGAGCCGGCGGTGCGCGACGGGCTGGAGGTGCTGCTGAAGGGCTGGGGCGCCAGCGTGCGCAGCTTCGAGACGGTGTCGGCCAGCCGGGCCTGGGCGCAGAGCGACGAGGCCGGGAATGAGCCGCCGGACCTGCTGATCGTCGACTACCGGCTGGAGCACGGCCACACCGGTGTGGAGGCGATCCAGGCGCTGCGCGAGCGCTTCGGCCCGGGCGTGCCGGCCATCATGGTGAGCGGCAGCACGATGACCAACCACGAGGTGGACGCGCAGGTGCACAACTTCCACCTGCTGGTGAAGCCGGTGGTGCCGAACAAGCTGCGGGCGATGATCAGTTTCAAGCTGGGCGTGCGGGGCGGTTGAGGCGGGATCCGAGGGGCGAGCTACGCACCTGAGAGTGCGAATCGGCCGGACGGGATGAAGCTGTTTGTCCCGGGGTGGAACTTGGAAAGCGGATCGGTCACACAGGGGGAACGCCTGCTTGTGAGTGATCTGTGTGTGATTGCTGCATGGGGCATCGTTTTACTGTGCTGTGGAGCAACTTTCATGTCATCCGGGATCAAGTGCCTCGCAAAAGCGCCTTCTATTCGTAGTATCGAAATGAAGGGGAAAAATAGTAAGTATGAGTCGATCCGTGAGAAGTTGGGGAGGCAGCGCATAGCAGCGAGAGCCCAATCAACATTCAATTGCAAGATTGAGTTGAGCAATGGCATTGAGTTCGATCTTAAGAATGTCGCGGAGCATGAGACGGATGATAGAACCTATGCCT
>NZ_JBFUGW010000452.1:0-3169 GCF_056402735.1 Rhizobacter sp. P3_C12 | reverse complement strand
GTTCGGAGTCGTAGCGCAGGGCGTAGACCTTCCCGTCCACGACTTCCGTTTCGGCCATGTTGACCAAGACGTGATCGCCGGGATAGACAAACGGCTGCATGCTGTCGCCAGTGACTCTGAAGCGCCGGACGCGCGTGGGATTGATCCGCTCCTTGATAAACCAATCTCGGCGGTAGTAGGCGGGTTCGCTGTCTTCCACGATCTCATAGGTGGCCTCATGGCCGTTGCCGGCACTGAACCTGACGTTCCATTCGGGTACAGCTATTACCCCGTCTGGAAGTTCGTCCGAAGGGGTCAGCGGAAACACATTGATTGTTGAGTCGAGTGCGTCCCGCCTTGCCGGGCTGAACCAGCCCGACATCCCCGGCAGGGACTCGATCGCTTGTACTGTCTTCTCAGAGATGGGCCTCGCCTCGGACAGCATCTGGCGGATGAACGCGCCATCCTTGTAGCCCAACGCTCGACCCATCTCCGATCGATTGCCGTCGAACTTGTGCGCGAGCGCAGCGGCAAGCCGCTCCACTCTGTACTGCCGCAGTTGTTCGGGTGTCATGTCCTGAACGGTAGCAGACGCTCGCATTGCAAATGCTACTTGCTTGCTAGAAGCAATTGCTACTATCATGGGGGATGAACCTCGCTGACTATCTGGCCGAAGAGCGCGGCCGACATGCGCACGTGGCGCGTGTTGTCGGGGTCGCATCGGCACATCTGTCTCAGATGGCCGCCCGCAGTCGCCCCATTGCTCCTGCCCTCGTACCCGCCCTGGCTATCGCTTGCGATGGCCGGGTCGAGTACTGGGACCTGCGTCCTTCGGACTGGCATCGCATATGGCCCGCTTTGATGGACCACCCAGGTGCGCCCACACCGCAAGCAGCGCAGAGGCGTCGATCAGTCAACCAAACCGCCGATGCATCGCCTCTGCAGACAGTGTCTGCGACGGGGCAATGCGCTGGCTATAGCAGTCAACCTTCGCACCAGCCATGAACGTCCAAACAGCAGCCTTCAACCTCGTCCACGACTACCCCGGCGGCGCAACCGCACTCGCTCCGTTGCTCGGCAAGAGCGCATCCACCCTCAACCATGAGGTCGACCCGAACTACCCGACCGCCAAGCTCGGCCTGGCCGACGCGCTGAAGCTGACGGTGCTCAGCAAGGACCGCGGCGTGCTGAACGCCTTCGCGATGGCCTGCCATTGCATGGTGCTGCCGCTGCCGGCCTGCGCCGATGGCGTCGACGACGACACCTTCAAGGGCGTAACCCGCCTGGCGCGCGAGTTCGCCGAGGTGATCAGCCAGATCAGCGAGGTGACGGCCGACGGCGCCGTTTCCGACAACGAGCTGCGGCGCGTCGAGCGCGAGGCCACCGAACTGGTCAGTGCCGTGCAGGCGGTGCTGACGACGCTGCGCGTGCGCAACGAGGCCGGCAAGCCGAAGGAGGCCCTCTGATGCATATGCAGACCTCCCCCCCGAGCCTCGGGAGCGATGTCCTCGTGCGCGACACCCTGGAGCGCTTGAGCGCTGACGACCTCGCGACCGTCCGCGAATCCGAGTTCATCTTCGCGGCCCTCGCTGCGCACCGCAAGCGCACGGCGCGCCTCACCTACCTGCCGCTCGGCATCTGCCGCAACTGCGAAGAGCGCTGCGCACCGGGCGAGCCCTACTGCGACGACGACTGCCGAACCGACCACACCCAGCGCGAATGCCGGCAAGCCCGGCTGCGCGCCTGATCGACCTCTGACATGACATACCGACAAGATGCATTGCGGCCAACGCGGCTGCAAGGGAAGGGTGTTGCCCGATGAGCACCATGGTGATGGCGGTCTGCTGGCCGCTTCCGATGCCACCGACGCCCAAGGCCGTCCTGATCAGCCTCGCCGACCAGGCGAACGACCAGGGCGTGTGCTGGCCGAGCATCGACACGATCACGACGCGCACGTGCTTCGGTGAGCGCGCGGTGCGCAATGCCATTCGTTGGCTGGAGACGGCAGGGTTGGTGAAGGTGGAGATCGGCGCCATGAAGGCGAACCGTTACACCGTGACCCCGCGCGGCTTTGGCGGCGAACAGCAAAGCGCTCGACGCACCCCGGCACCAGATGCCCCCGGCAGCAAATGCCCCCCGGCACCACGTGCCCCCCGGCACGAGATGCCCCCGGCACGAGATGCCGGTCACCCGGCACGAGGTGCCGCCCAACCGGCACCAGATGCCGGTCACCCGGCACGAGGTGCCGCCCAACCGGCACCAGATGCCGGTCACCCCGGCACGACGTGCCCCCTAACCGTAATAGAACCAATACAAGAAATACACCCCCAACCCCCTGAAGGGGCTGAAGACCCCTGGCTGGACGAAAACGACGAGACCGAGGTTTCGAAGCACAAGCCGCTGGTGAGCCTCGCCACCTTCCTCGCCTTCTGCAAGGCCGCCGGGGAGAAGCCCATCCCTGAGGACGATCCGGTGTTCGCCTACTGCGACACCGTCGCCATCGACCGCGACATCCTGCTGCTGCACTGGCGCGAATTCAAGGCACGCCGGACTGCCCAGGGCAAGCGGCAACGCGACTGGCGCCAGACTTTCCGCAACAGCGTCCGCGACAACTGGTACCGCCTTTGGTTCCTGACCCCGGGCGAGGCCGCCCGACTGACCACCCAAGGCCTGCAGGCGCAGGCCGTGATGCAACGAGAACTTGGAGCCGCCGCATGAGCCGCCGACCCGAAGCGATGAGCGCACCCCACAGCGAGGAGGCCGAGCACAGCGTGCTGGGCTCCCTGCTGCTCGACAACCAGGCCTTCGAGGCCGTGGGCACGATCCTGAAGCCGGAGCACTTCTACCAAACCGACCACCGTGCGATCTACGAGACGATCAGCGAGTTGCTGAACGCCGGCAAGGTGGCCGACCTGGTGACCGTCCGCGACAAGGGCGACCACAGCATGGTGTACCTGAATCAGCTGCAGCAGTGCGTCGCGAGCAGCAGGGCCGCACAGCGCCACGCCGAGTTGATCGTCGAGCACTGGCGAGAGCGCGAAGTGATGCGCCTGGGCTCGACGATGGCCGACGTGATCCTGCGCGGGGCGCACGATGCGAAGGGCAAGCCGCAGCCGGTCGACCAGCTCATCGACCAGATGATCACGAAGCTGATGGCACTGAACGCGGTGGCCGAGCGCAACGAACCGCG
>NZ_JBFUGW010000451.1:0-3208 GCF_056402735.1 Rhizobacter sp. P3_C12 | reverse complement strand
GCAGCAACAAGTTAAGCCTGATGACCATAGCGAGGTGGTCCCACTCCTTCCCATCCCGAACAGGACAGTGAAACGCCTCAGCGCCGATGATAGTGCGGGTTCCCGTGTGAAAGTAGGACATCGTCAGGCTATTAATTGCCAACCCCCGTCGCCTCCCAAGGCGTCGGGGGTTTCGCTTTTGGGCGCTTGAATCTTGTTCCCGATCGACTGATTCTCAGCCGGCGGTATACGCAGCACCGCTCCATTTTCTTCCGAGCATTACCCGCATTGCCGTCGCCGAGGTCATGCACTACCCTCCAGCGCTCCATCAACTTCACGGAGGACGCGCCATGACCATCGCCCGCCATTGGATTGCCTTGGGATGCCTTGCCGGTGCCGCAACGCTCGCCGCTTGCGCAAGCAGCCCTTCCACCCAGAATCCGATGACCTTCTTCGTGACCAGCGCGAATCCCGGCAAGGGCGCTGATCTCGGTGGCCTGGCCGGTGCCGACAAGTACTGCAAGGCACTCGCCACTGCGGTAGGTGCCGGCGACAAGGATTGGCGCGCCTACCTCAGCACCGACGCCTCGAGCGGTACCTCGCCGGTGAATGCGCGCGACCGCATCGGCAAGGGCCCGTGGAAGAATGCACGCGGCGTCGTGGTGGCCAACAGCGTCGACGAACTCCACGGCGCGAACGGCTTGACCAAGCAGACCGCCCTCACCGAGAAAGGCGAGGTGATCAACGGCCGCGGCGACACGCCCAACCAGCACGACATGCTGACCGGATCGACGCCCGAAGGCCGTGTCGCGACAGGCGACAAGAACCTCACCTGTGGCAACTGGACGCAAAGCGGCGAAGGTTCCGCCGTCGTCGGCCACCACGACCGCACGGGCCTCGACGAGCAACCCCCCGCCAAGTCGTGGAACTCGTCGCACCCCTCGCGCGGCTGCAGCCCGGACGCGCTGAAGGCGACCGGCGGTGCCGGGCTCTTCTATTGCTTCGCAGCCAGCTGATCCCGACCGTCACCGCGGCCAGGCGCCTGCGAGCGGCGCGCGAAGCTCAAGAGCCCTTCGCGTCCCGCTTGCACGCCTGCTGCAGTGCCAGCCACCCTGCGGCCCCCAGCGTCTCCATCGTCCGCATGTTGGTCTCGTAGATGCTGTCGGGGTCCGGGAAGCTGTCGACCGCCTTCGTGATGCTGTCCTCGCGCAACAGGTGCAGCGTGGGCCAGGGCGAACGGTTGGTGGCGTTCGTGATGTCGTCGGGCTCGGTGCCGCCGAACTGGAACTCGGGATGGAAAGCGGCCACCTGCAGCACGCCTTCGAGTCCCATCTCGTCGATCGCAGCCTCGGCTGTGCCGAGAAAATCGTTGAAGTCGGCGAAATCGTTCAGTACACGCGGATGGATCACCAGCGTGGTCTCGATCTCCGTCGCCGGTGTGTCGGCCAGGCGYTGCATCTCGTCGCACAGCGTGGCCAGCAGGCTCTCTCCATCGGACGCATCGCTGACGACGTAGCGGATCAGCTCCTTCACCTGCGCCGCCTTCGCGAACGGGCACAGGTTGAGCCCGACGACGGCCCGGTTGACCCAGGCGCGGGTTTCGGCCGTCACGGCCTCTGCATCGATGTCCATCTGTGGATTGTCGCCGGCGCATGGGGCGATGCGAGCGATGGCACCGGGCACCAAGCGCATCGCTGGCACACTGCGCCCCTGAATCCATACCCCTGAACCCTCGGCCCACCGCCGAAAGCATGCCGAACGCCACGCCGATGACCGCGCCGCTGAAATACCTGACCGGCTACGCCGAGCCGCTGCAAGCCCAGGTGCGCGAACTGCTGCACGCCGGCACGCTGGGCGAGCGCCTGTCATCGCGCCACGCGGACCTGCACGACATCCGCACCGACGGCGCGCTGTACGACTACACGATGGCGCTGAAGAACCGCTTCATGCGCAGTTCGCCGCCGCTCAGCAAGGTGGTCTTCGACAACAAGCTGCAGGTCGTCGAGCACGCACTCGGCCTGCATGTGATGACCTCGCGCGTCCAGGGCGGCCAGTTGAAGGCCAAGCGCGAGATCCGCATCGCCGGCGTGTTCCGCACGACGCCTGCCGATTTCCTGAAGATGATCGTCGTGCATGAACTCGCACACCTGAAGGAGCGGGCGCACGACAAGGCGTTCTACCAGCTGTGCGAGCACATGGAACCCGACTACCACCAGCTCGAGTTCGACCTGCGCGTCTACCTCACCTGGCGCGACGCTCAGGCGGCCCGGCCCGCCTGAGCCGCACGCCCGTCACCAGTCTTCCTTGACCGCCAGCGCCATCTGCCGCCCGGCCGCGCTGCGTGCCGAGAGCCACGCGGTGACGGTGCCCGCCGCGACCACCGCCAGGCACAGCGCCGCGAGCCGGCCCCAGGGCAGCAGCAGGTCCATCGTCCAGTGGAAGCTCTGCGGATTGACGACCTTCACCAGCACGACGCTGACGGCCAGCCCCAGCAGCAGCCCGAGCAGCGCGCCGGCGGCCGTCCAGACGGCGCCCTCGATCGACACCACCGCCAGCACCTGGCGCCGCGTCAGCCCCAGGTGGGCCAGCAACCCGAATTCCTTGCGCCGGGCCAGCACCTGCGCCGAGAAGCTGGCGGCGATGCCGAACAGCCCGATCGCGATCGCCACCGCCTGCAGCCAGTAGGTGACCGCAAAGCTGCGGTCGAAGATGCGCAGCGAGACCGCCCGGATCTCGCCGGGCGAGGCGAATTCCAGCAGGCTGCCGTCCAGCCCGCTCGAGACCGCCGCCGCCCGCAGCGCCGACTGCACGGTGCCGAGCTCGGTGCCGGCGGCCAGCCACAAGGCCATGTCGTTGACCTTCGTGTCGCCCGTCAGCTGCTGGTAGTCGGCCGCATGCAGCGTGACGGCACCGTGTTGCCGCGCGTAGTCGCGCCAGACACCGCGCACGAAGAGCGTCACGCGTCGCCCGTCCGGCAGCGGCATCGCCAGCCGCGTGCCGGGCGCTGCGCCATACAGGCTCACCATCGCCTCGCTGACATACGCCGCCCGCTCGCCCGCCGGCAGCGGCAGCAGCTCGCCGACCAGCGGCAGCTCCTTCTCCGGCTGCGACAACGGCCGCGCGATCAGCACCACACCGGGCCGCTGCGGATCCAGCTGCACTCCTTCTCCGGCTGCGACAACGGCCGCGCGATCAGCACCACACCGGGCCGCTGCGGATCCAGCTGCAC
>NZ_JBFUGW010000450.1:0-3242 GCF_056402735.1 Rhizobacter sp. P3_C12 | reverse complement strand
ATACCGAATAGCGTCGAAGTTTTGAGAGTTCAGCGCGCCGGTCTGGTCACCGGCGCGTTGCAAGAAGCCCCTCCAGGCCAACAAGACCGCAAGTTCTTTGCGGGCGCCTGGTGGAGCAACGAAAAAGGAGCAGTCATGCCCAAAATGAAGACCAAGAAGAGCGCTGCGAAGCGTTTCCGCGTCCGTCCGGGTGGCACCGTCAAGCGGGGCCAGGCGTTCAAGCGCCACATCCTCACGAAGAAGTCCACGAAGAACAAGCGCCACCTGCGTGGTGCCGTCGGCGTGCACGAGACCAACATGGGTCACATGGCTCAGATGCTGCCCTTCGCCGGGCTGTGATCTGCCACTGCTGATCTCACGGTTTCAGAAACACTTCCAGAAGGAGTAATCCATGCCTCGCGTCAAACGTGGTGTAACAGCCCGCGCTCGTCACAAGAAAATTCTCGCACTCGCCAAGGGTTACCGCGGCCGTCGCAAGAATGTATTCCGCATCGCCAAGGAAGCGGTCATGCGCGCTGGGCAATATGCCTATCGCGATCGCCGCACCAAGAAGCGTGTGTTCCGCCAGCTCTGGATCGCGCGCATCAACGCCGCGGCCCGTGGCCTGGGCATCACCTACAGCAAGTTCATGAACGGCATGAAGAAGGCGTCGATCGAGATCGACCGCAAGGTTCTTGCCGACATGGCAGTCAACGATCCTGCCGCTTTCGGCAGCATCGTGGAGAAGGTGAAGGCCCAGCTCGCTTGATGTCGTGATCGCGCCGGCTCGCGCACACGCTGTGCAGCCGGTGCCACGCAAGTCCCCGAAGGCTGTTCGCAGCCGCCGGGGCAAGCTCTCCAAGGCCGACCTCGTGTGCGGCCTTTTTTGTTTCTTGAACCGACCATCCATCCTCTACCGATGAACGACCTCGATCTACTGGTGCAGGCCGCGCACGCCGATTTCGCGCAGGCGACTGCACCCGCCGATCTCGAGAACGCGAAGGCGCGCTACCTCGGCAAGGCCGGGCGCGTGACCGAGCTGCTGAAGTCGCTGGCCGGGCTCGCGGGCGACGAGAAGAAATCGCGCGGTGCCGAGATCAACGCCGCGAAGCAGGGCATCGAGGCCGCGCTGAACGCGCGCCGCCAGGGCCTGGCCGATGCCGAGCTGCAGGCGCAGCTGAAGGCCGAGTCGCTCGACGTGACGCTGCCCGGGCGCAAGCGCGGCACCGGCAGCGTGCACCCGATCACGCGCACGATGGAGCGCATCGAGGCGATCTTCGGTTCGATGGGTTTCGACGTGGCCGACGGCCCCGAGATCGAGACCGACTGGTACAGCTTCACCGCGTTGAACAACCCGGAGAACCATCCGGCGCGCTCGATGCAGGACACCTTCTACGTCGATATGAAGGACGACGAGGGCCACTGGCTGAACCTGCGCCCGCACACCTCGCCGATGCAGGTGCGCCATGCGCGCGCCCATGCCGCGAAGTACGCCGGCCAGGCGCACATGCCCGACATCCGCGTGATCGCGCCGGGCCGCACCTTCCGCGTCGACAGCGATGCGACGCACTCGCCGATGTTCCACCAGGTCGAGGGCCTGTGGATCGGCGAGAACGTCAGCTTCAAGGACCTGAAGGCGATGTACCTGGACTTCATCCAGGCCTTCTTCGAGACCAGCGAGCTCGCGCTGCGCTTCCGCCCGAGCTACTTCCCGTTCACCGAGCCGAGCGCCGAGATCGACATCATGTTCGAGAGCGGGCCGCTGAAGGGCCGCTGGCTCGAGGTCTCCGGCTCCGGCCAGGTGCACCCGCAGGTGGTGCGCAACATGGGGCTCGACCCGGAGCGCTACATCGGCTTCGCGTTCGGCTCGGGCATCGACCGCCTGGCGATGCTGCGCTACGGCGTCAACGACCTGCGCCTGTTCTTCGACGGCGACCTGCGTTTCCTCAGCCAGTTCAAGTAACCAGCGGAAGACCCATCAATGCAATTCCCCGAGTCGTGGTTGCGTGAGTTCTGCAATCCGCCCCTTGAGACGAAGGCCCTGGCCGAGCTGCTGACGATGTCCGGCATGGAGGTCGAAGAGCTGCGCCCGGTGGCGCCGCCCTTCAGCCGCGTGGTCGTCGGGCGCGTCGTGTCGCTGGAGCGCCATCCGAATGCCGACCGGCTGAACGTCTGCCAGGTCGATGTCGGCAGCGGCAGCCTGCTCAACATCGTCTGTGGCGCCCCCAATGTCGCCGCGGGCCTGAAGGTGCCGTGCGCGCTGGTGGGCGCGGTGTTGCCCCCTGGCGAGGACGGCAAGCCCTTCGAGATCAAGCTCGGCAAGCTGCGCGGCGTCGAGAGCCAGGGCATGCTGTGCTCGGCACGCGAGCTGAAGCTGTCCGAGGACCACGGTGGCCTGCTGATCCTGGCCGAAGACGCGCCGCTCGGCGAGGACATCCGCAAGCACCTGTCGCTCGACGACACGCTGTTCACGCTGAAGCTGACGCCGAACCTCGGGCACTGCCTGAGCGTGTTCGGCGTCGCGCGCGAGGTCGCCGCGCTGACCGGCACGCCGCTGAAGACGCCTGCGTTCAAGCCGGTGCCGGTGAAGCACGCTGCCGTGCTGCCGGTGAAGGTCGAGGCGCCCGACCTGTGCGGCCGCTTCTCGGGCCGCATCGTGCGCAACGTCAACACCACCGCGAAGACGCCGGCCTGGATGGTCGACCGGCTGGCCCGTTGCGGCCAGCGCTCGGTGACCGCGCTGGTCGACATCTCGAACTACGTGATGTTCGAACTGGGCCGCCCGTCGCACATCTTCGACCTCGACAAGATCCACCACGGCCTCACGGTGCGCTGGGGCAGGCCGGGCGAGCAGCTGAAGCTGCTGAACGGCAACACGATCGAGGTCGATGCGGCGGTCGGCGTGATCGCCGATGCCGAGGCCGTCGAGTCGCTGGCCGGCATCATGGGCGGCGATGCGACCTCGGTGTCCGATGCGACGCGCAACGTCTACGTCGAGGCCGCGTTCTGGTGGCCCGAGGCGGTGTCGGGTCGTTCGCGCCGCTTCAATTTCACGACCGATGCGGGCCACCGCTTCGAGCGTGGCGTCGATCCGGCGCAGACGGTCGAGCACATCGAGCGCATCACGCAGCTGATCCTCGAGATCTGCGGCGGCGAGGCCGGCCCGATGGACGACCAGACCGTCGCGCTGCCGGCGCGCAAGCCGGTCACGCTGCGCGTCGCGCGTGCCGCGAAGGTGATCGGCATGCCGATCACGCAGGCGC
>NZ_JBFUGW010000449.1:0-3252 GCF_056402735.1 Rhizobacter sp. P3_C12 | reverse complement strand
GGCTGCATCGGCTCCTGCCGCCAAGGAGGAGTCGGCCCCCAGCGAGCGCTCCAAGCGCGAGGCGGAGAACGTCTTCCGCTGGATCATGATCCACTCGGACAAGCCCCGCAAAGTCCGCGACGGCAAGGACGACGTGAAGCCGCCCGCGCCGGTCGCCAATGCACCCAGGCCGGCACCGGCGGCACGCGTCGCGAAGGTGGGCGAGGGCAGTGCCGAAGGGGCGGCTGTCGCGCCACCCGCTTCGCCGAACCCCGCACCTGCCCCGGCCGCCCGCATCAACCCGGCACCGGCTGCCACGCAGGCCGTCCAGGCCATCCAGCCCGCCGCGCCGGTCTCCAGCGTCGACAACGAAGCGGCCCGCATGGCCAACAGCGCGGCGGCCCACGCCCGTGGCGGTGCCACGGCGATGCCCGATGCGGCTGCGCCGCCCGCTCTCGCCGCCGCGCCGGAGCCTGAAGCCGACGAGACGTTGGTGATGGTGTCCCAGGTCGAGCCGCAATTCCCCCGTGCGGTGATGCTGGATCTGCGAAAGGGCACCGTGCGGGTGCGCTTCGAGGTGCTGGCCAACGGCACGGTGTCGGCGCCGGCCGTCGTGTCGTCGACGAACGTGCGCCTGAACCGGGCCGCGCTGGCGGCCGTCGCGCAATGGAGATTCCAGCCGCTGCGCGAAACGCAGGAAGGTGTCGTCGAGCTGGGCTTCAACCTCGACTGAGGCGGCCCCTTCGGGTGCGCGTCAGGCGGCGACCGTCCGCTCGGGCGCGATCGCCCCGCGGTACTGCCGCACCCAGTCGACCACCTCGCTCGACGGCATGGCGGCGGCGATGCCGTTGCCCTGGGCCATGTCGCAGCCGATCGCGATCAGGCGCTGTGCCTGGGCCCGCGATTCGACGCCCTCGGCCACCACCGTGCACCCGAAGGTGCGCGACAGGCTGATCACCCCGGCGACGATCGCGTGGTCCTGCGGGTCGAGCAGCATGTTCTGCACGAACGAGCGGTCGATCTTCAGCAGGTCGAGCGGCAGCCGCTTCAGGTAGGTGAGGGTGGAGTAGCCGGTGCCGAAATCGTCGAGCGCGAAACGCACGCCGAGCTTGCGGCACTCCTGCATCAGCTGCACGGTGTAGTCGACGTCGGCGAGCGCCGCGGTCTCCAGCACCTCGATCACCAGGCGCTGCGCCACCGGCGAGTTGTAGCGTGACAGCAGCCCGGCCAAGCGTTGCGCGAACAGCGGCTCCTGCAGGTGGCGCGCCGAGACGTTGATGCTCAGCGTGAGGTCGAGCCCCTGGCGCTGCCACTGCGCGAGCTGCTCGATGCCCTGCTGCAGCACCCAGTCGCCGACGCTGGCGCTGAGCCCGGTGTGCTCGATCAGCGGCAGGAAATGCGCCGGTGCGATCACGCCGTGCTGCGGGTGCTTCCAGCGCAGCAGCGCCTCGACGCCCATCACCGTGCCGTTGCGCAGGTCGACCTTGGGCTGGTAGTAGAGGCAGAACTCCTGCGCGTCGAGCGCGGTCTGCACGCGGCTGAGCGCCTCGAAGCGTTCTTCGGTGCGGCGGTTCAGCTCGGTGTCGAAGAACAGCGAGCCGTTGCGGCCGGCCTGCTTGGYGCCGTACATCGCGTGGTCGGCGTGGCGCAGCAGCGTTTCGGCGTCGGCGCGGTCGACCGGGTAGACGGTGGCGCCCAGGCTGGCGGTGACGATCACCGGCCCGATGCCCATGCCGAGGTTGTACGGCAGCGAGACCTGGCGCAGCACGCGCTCGACGGTGGCCTGCGCGTCTTCGAGGGTCGCCGCGCGCAGCAGCAGCACGAATTCGTCGCCGCCCAGGCGCGCGACCTCGTCGGTCCAGTGGTCCCAGCGGCCGAGCGCATTGCGCAGCCGCTGCGCCAGCTCGACCAGCAGCCGGTCGCCGGCTTCGTGGCCGTGCGTGTCGTTGACCGGCTTGAAGTTGTCGAGGTCGAGGTAGCAGACCACCAGCAGGTAGCCGTCGCGCTCGCTCGCGCGGATGGCGTCGCGCAGCATCTGCGCGAGGCGGGCCCGGTTGGGCAGCCGGGTCAGCTCGTCGAAGTGGGCCTGGCGCTCCAGCTGTTCGCGGTGCAAGCGGGCCWGCGTGGTGTCCGACAGCACCAGCACGTGGTGGCGCGGCTCGGCATCGGGGCCGGGGATCGCGGAGATCGTCACCTGCAACGCGCACAGCTCGCCGTCGCGCCGCMGGTCGATGATCTCGCCGCGCCACGAGCCGGTGGATTCGAGCGCGGCGGCCATGCTGGCGCGCTGCGCGGCGCCCGGCTCGCCGTCGGTGGCCGGGCGCAGCAGCGCGGGCACCGCGCCGAGCATCTCTTCGCGCGAGAAGCCGGTGATCTTCGTGAAGGCCGGGTTCACGTCCAGCACCCGGCAGGCCGCGTCGGTGATGATCAGCCCCTCGTGCAGGTACTCGAAGAGCCGGGTCGTCACGTTCTGCCGTTCTTCGGTGGCATGGCGGTCGGTGATGTCGATCACGGTGGCGATCACGCGCCGCGGCGTGCCGTCGGGCTGCCATTCGACGGCACGGGCATGGCCTTCGAGCCACAGCCAGCGGCCGTCCTTGGTCTGCAGGCGGAATTCGAAGGCATCCGGCTCGCCGGCGGACGATGCGCTGCGGCCGCGCGGCTGCAGCGCATTCAGCAGGCGGACGCTGTCGGACGGGTGGGTGCGGGCCAGCAGCTCGTCGATGCGGTGGCCGAACTCGAGGCTGCCGTAGCCGAGCATGCGCAGCCAGCGGCGCGAATAGCCGAGGTGGCCGCTGCGCAGGTCCCATTGCAGCGTGCCGACGCCGGCGGCATCGAGCGCCAGCTGCCAGCGCGCTTCTTGCGTGGCGGTGCGGCCGACCACGGCGCAGGCGAGCAGCGGCGTGGCGCACAGGGTGGCCAGCCAGGCCGACAGCGTGGCCGCATCGGCCAGCGGGCCGGCGCCCGCCACGCCCTTGGCGGCCCAGGACGCGAGGGCGAAAGCGGTCAACAGGACCGTGACCGAAGCCGGCAGCACGCCGCGGCGCGCGGCCAGGCCACCGAGCAGCAGGTGCGGGACGCTGGCCAGTGCGAGCATCGCGGGGGCGTTGCCGTGGCGGGCGACGGCCCAGGCCGCGGCGAGGGCCGTCGCACCGAGCACGACGCTCGCCAGCCAGCGCCATTGCGCGAACGCCCGGTGCAGCGCGCTGCGCGACAGCGCCAGCAGCGGCAGCGCGAGCAGCGCGCAGGCCAGCGCATCGCGCGCCACGGTGC
>NZ_JBFUGW010000448.1:0-3335 GCF_056402735.1 Rhizobacter sp. P3_C12 | reverse complement strand
AGCTTGCGCAGCACCGCGCGCTCGCGGACGATCTCGGCATAGCGGCGCAGGTTGGACGCGCTCGGCACGCTCTGCGCGAGCGCGTTCAGGTAGGTCAGCCCGCCGCAATCGGCCGCCTTGCCCAGGCCCTGGAGCTGCTCGAACACGGTGATCACGTCGGCCGGCTTCGAGCCGTTGATCAGCCCGCCGATCGCCGCGTAGATCAGCTTGTGCTCGTAGCGGTAGAAGTCGGTGTCCTGCAGCAGGTCGCCGCAACGGTCCCAGGCGCTGTTGTCGAGCAGCAGGCCGCCGATGACGCTCTGCTCGGCCTCGATCGAATGCGGCGGCACGCGCAGCCGCGCCACCTCGTCATCTTCCGCACCGTGGCTGCGCGCTGCGTCGGATCCGAATTGCGGGGGGAGATTGAAAACCGAGGACATCGATGCTTCCTGCAACAACAAGCTGTGGGCAACCCTGTGGACATCCCGTGGTCAAGCGTTGGACAACCGCGGAAAACTCGCTTGCCAATGAAAAAGGGCCGGCGAAGCCGACCCTTTCATCGAGGCGTGGAGCGCAACCTTAGTCGGTTTCGCCAACCACCACAACCTTGACATCCACGACCACATCGGTGTGCGGCGCCACCGACACGACGTGTTCGCCGACGGTCTTCAGCGGACCGTTGGGCAGGCGAACCTGCGCCTTGGCGATCTTGAAGTCGATGCGCGTCAGCGCTTCGGCGATGTCGTTGTTGGTCACCGAACCGAACAACCGGCCATCCACACCCGCCTTTTGCGTGATGTGAACGGTGCGGCCGCTCATCTTCTCGCCCAGCGCTTGCGCGGTGGCGAGCTTGTCGGCAGCGGCCTTTTCGAGCTCGGCGCGCTTGGCTTCGAATTCCTTGATCGCGACCGGCGTCGCACGGCGTGCGGACTTGGTCGGGATCAGGAAGTTGCGTGCATAACCGTCCTTGACCTTGACGACATCGCCGAGGTTTCCGAGGTTGCCCACTTTTTCGAGCAGGATCACTTGCATGGTGTGGCTCCTCAGACCTTGTGCTGGTCGCTGTACGGCAGCATCGCCAGGAAGCGCGCGCGCTTGATGGCGGTGGTCAGCTGACGCTGGAAGAACGCGCGCGTGCCGGTCAGGCGTGCGGGCGTGATCTTGCCGTTCTCACCGATGAAATCGCGCAAGGTGTCGATGTCCTTGTAGTCGATCTCCTTGACGCCGGTCACCGTGAAGCGGCAGAAGCGCTTGCGGCGGAACAGCAGGGATTGTTGGTTGCGCTTGGGCTTGCGGTCCTTCGAGAACCGACCTTTACCACGTGGCGGGGGCATATTTCACCTCACTTGAATATCAGATCCGGACAAACAGGTTGAGCACGAGGCTCATTCGAATTCGGTCACATGGAACAGCGTGCCGCGACCGCTGCGCATTGCTGAAAGAAAGCCGGCGAAGGTGCCTGTGCTTCCGATCGGCAGTGCCTGCAGGCGCCGTGTGATGTCGCCGATGGCCACTGCACGGATCTCCAGGGAGACCCTGCGGACCTGGCCGGATTCGCTGACCTGCGATTCGTGCTTGAGGCTCAAATCGAAGGCCGGCAGCCCGGCCGGCGTGTATCTCACAGCCCCTCGCTCCACCACTTGCGCCGCCAGAACCAATCGGTTCATGCAACGCCCGGGTGACAGCCGCGGGACCTCACCGTTCTCAGGCTGCAGCTTCCTGCGGGGCCTTGCGGGACTCTTCCTTCTCGACCGCCTTCATCATCACCGACGGACCGCTGTCGGCCTGGGGGCGGACGACGGTCAGGTGACGCAGCACGGCGTCGTTGAAGCGGAAGCCCGTTTCCAGCTCGCCGAGGACTTCCTTGCTGCATTCGATGTTGATGCAGAGGTAGTGGGCCTTGGCCAGTTTCTGGATCAGGTAAGCCATCTGGCGACGGCCCCAATCTTCCACACGGTGGACCTTGCCGCCGCCGGCGGTGATCACACCCTTGTAGCGTTCCAGCATGGCCGGAACCTGTTCGCTCTGATCCGGATGGATGAGCAAGATGATTTCGTAGTGACGCATTGAAACTCCTTTTGGGTTTGCACCCCTGACCTTCCCCGCCGAAAAGCAAAAGGAAAGCAGTTGGGTGATAGACCACCCCAAGCGTCGTCTGGGTGTGGCAAGGCGAACCCGGGATTCTACTCAGAAATCGGGTGAGTGGACATTTTTCTGTCTTGCCTCGTTCAAGGCGCACGCAGGCGGTCGAGAAAGGCCTGCGTCTGCGGCCCCGGCGCCGGCCCCAGCAGGCTGCCGATGACCGTCGCCGCGAAGCCCGCCGGCACGCCGAACACCCCCGCCGAGATCGGCTGGATGCCGAACCACAGCTGCCCCGGCACCTGCACGCCCAGCAGCCCGCGCATCCAGGGCTCGTTCAGCGCCATGTAGTACAGCGTCACCGACAACCCGACCAGCATGCCGAGCACCGCGCCCAGCCAGTTCGCGCGCCGCCAGAACACCCCCAGCACCAGCGCCGGGAAGAAGGCCGAGYCCGCGAACGAGAACGCCGCCGACACCAGGAAGACGATGTCCGCCGGCTTCTGCGTCGCCAGCGCCGCCGCCGCCAGCGCGACCAGCAGCAGCATCACCTTCGACAGCATCACGCGCAGCCCGCCGGCCGCCTTCGGGTCGAGCGTGCGGTAGTAGACGTCGTGCGACAGCGCGCTCGAGATCGTCAGCAGCAGCCCGTCGGCGGTCGACAGCGCGGCCGCCAGCCCGCCGGCCGCCACCATGCCCGAGACGACGTAGGGCAGCCCGGCGATCTCGGGCGTGGCCAGCACGATGATGTCGGCGCCGATGCGGATCTCGCCCAGCTGCAGCACGCCGTCGCGGTTGATGTCGGCCACCGACAGCAGCGTCGGGTCGACCTTGGCCCAGTTCGCGATCCAGGCCGGCAGCTGATCGAAGGGCGTGCCGACCAGCGAGGTGAACAGCTCGTACTTCACCAGCACCGCCAGCGCCGGCGCCGACAGGTACAGCAGCAGGATGAAGAACAACGACCAGGTGACCGACTGCCGCGCCTGCCGCACCGACGGCGTCGTGTAGCAGCGCACCAGGATGTGCGGCAGCGCCGCGGTGCCGATCATCAGGCAGAACACCAGCGCGATGAAGTTGCGGCGCGAATCGCCGAAGGCCTCGCGCTCGCCCGGCGTGCCGTCAGGGTCGCCCGCGAACGGCGTACCGTGCGGCGGCATGCCGCCGAGCGGATGCGCCCTCGCCTCGTTGGCCGCCTGCGACTGCGTCCACGCGATGCGCGCCGCGGCCTCGTCGGCCGGCAGCGACAGCAGCAGCTTCTCGGCCGCCTGCAGTTCGGC
>NZ_JBFUGW010000447.1:0-3345 GCF_056402735.1 Rhizobacter sp. P3_C12 | reverse complement strand
GGTAGGGCAGGTCGTCGCCGCGCAGCGTGGTTTCGAACTGCACGAGATCGCGCAGCGGCGAGCGCAGCCGCGTGCCGAGCAGCGGGTGGCCGGTCGGCGTGCCGCTGCGCGCGGCCACCGGCGGGCGCGCCTGGAACCAGCAGCGCTCGCGGCGGAACGGGGTCGACGGCAGGTCGGCCAGCCGCGCACCATGGGCCGACCAGACGGCGCGCCAGTCGATCGGGGCGCCGGCCAGGTACAGCGCGGCCAGCGATTCGGCGAGCTGGTCGGCGTCGGCGCGGCCCTTGCGCAGCGTCGGCACGCGCACCGGGATGTCTTCGGCGAAGTTCAGCAGCGTCGGGTGCGGGCCGATCTCGATGCAGAGGTCCGGCTTCAGCGCCGCCAGCGTGCGCACGCCGTCGGCGAAGCGAACCGCCTCGCGCACATGGCGGCGCCAGTACGCCGGCTGCGTGATCGCATTCCCGTCGGCGAGCTGGCCGGTCAGGTTCGAGACCAGGCGCAGCTGCGGGCGGGCCATCGTCGTCGCGGCTGCCGCCTGCTCGAACGCATCGAGCACCGGATCGACCAGCGGCGAATGGAAGGCGTGCGAGACCGGCAGCTTCTGGCAGCGCACGCCACGCGCGGTGAAGCGCTCGCAGGCGGCATCGACCGCGGCTGCGGCGCCGGAGATCACCGTCTGCGCCGGCGCGTTGACGGCCGCGATCGACAGCTGCGCGGCGAACGGCGCGACCTCATCGGCCACTTCGGCTTCGGCCGCGAAGATCGCCGCCATCGCGCCGCCGGCCGGCAGCGACTGCATCAGCCGGCCGCGCTCTGCGATCAGCGCGAGCGCCTGCGGCAGCGTCATCACGCCGGCCAGGCAGGCGGCGGCGTATTCGCCGACCGAATGGCCCATCACCAGATCGGGCGCGATGCCCCAGGCGGCCCACAGCTTCGCGAGCGCGTACTCGAGGCTGAACAGCGCCGGCTGCGTGTAGCGGGTCTCGTCGATCGCGCTGCCTTGTGCGGCGAAGATCACATCGAGCAGCGGCTGCGGCAGCACGCCGTCCAGGGCCTGCGCGCAGGCGTCGAGCGCGGCGCGGAACACCGGTTGCTGCGCGTACAGCGAATGCGCCATGCCGGCGTACTGCGCGCCCTGGCCGGTGAACAGGAAGGCGATGCGCGCCGGATCGCGGCGGGTGAGGCGCTCGGTGCGCACGCCCTCGGCCTCGCGGCCCTCGGCGAGTGCAAGAAGGCGTTCGCAGAGCTCTGACACGGAGCGCGCGAGCACGGTGGCGCGCTGCGCGAAGCTGGCGCGGCTCACGGCCGCCGTGAAGCAGAGGTCCGGCAGCTCGCTGTCGGGGCGGCCGGCGAGCGACGTGGCGAAGCGGCGGGCGGTGTCGGCGAGCGCGGCTTCGTCGCGGGCCGAAAGGATGAAGAGGTGCTGTGCGGGCAACCCTTCGACAGGCTCAGGGCGAACGGGAAAGGCGGGAGCTTCCTCCACCACCACATGCGCATTCGTCCCGCTGAACCCGAACGAACTCACCCCCGCGATGCGCCGCCCGCCGATCGCCTCCCAGGCCATCAGCGCGGTCGGCACCTTCAGCGGCTGGTCGCCCCACGCGATGTGCGGGCTCGGCGTCTTGAAATGCAGGTGCGCCGGGATCTGCCGCCGCTGCAGCGACAGCACCAGCTTGATCAGCCCGGTCACGCCGGCGGCCGCTTCCAGGTGGCCGAGGTTGGTCTTCACCGAGCCGATCCACAGCGGCTGCGACGCATCACGCCCTTCGGAGAACACCGCGCCCAGCGCCTGCACCTCCAGCGGATCGCCCAGCTGCGTGCCGGTGCCGTGCGCCTCGACATACCCCACCTCGCGCGGCGCGATGCCGGCGCGCGCCAGCGCCTCGCGAATCACTGCTTCCTGCGCCGGCCCGTTCGGCGCGGTCAGCCCGCTGCTCGGCCCATCCTGGTTGACCGCGCTGCCGCGCACCACCGCGAGGATGCGATCGCCATCGGCCTGCGCATCGCCCAGGCGCTTCAGCACGACGACACCGCAGCCCTCGCCGCGCGCGAAGCCGTCGGCGGCCGCATCGAAGGTCTTGCACTTGCCGTCGGGCGACAGCATGCGCGAATGCGACAGCGCGATGTACAGGTCCGGCGACAGGATCAGGTTGACGCCGCCGGCGAGCGCCATGCGGCAGTCGCGCGCACGCAGCGCCTGGCAGGCCAGGTGCAGCGCGACCAGCGACGACGAGCAGGCGGTGTCGAGCGTGACGCTCGGCCCCTGCAGCCCGAGCAGGTACGACAGCCGGCCCGACGCGATGCTGTGCGCGATGCCCGACGCGAAGTGCGCATCGAGCAGCCTGCGGTCGCCGGTCGCGAGCTGCATCTGCGCATAGTCGTTGGCGCAGACGCCGACGTACACGCCGGTTGCCGAGCGCTCCAGCCGGTCGGGCGCCTGGCCGGCGTGCTCCAGCGCTTCCCAGGCCACCTCCAGCAGCAGCCGCTGCTGCGGGTCCATGCCCTGCGCCTCGCGGCGCGTGATGCCGAAGAACGTGGGATCGAAACCGTCGACCGGGCCGAGGAAGCCGCCGCCGCGCGTCGCGATGCGGCCGGGCACTTCAGGATCGGGGTCGTACAGCGCGTCGACATCCCAGCGCTCGCGCGGCAGCGGGCCGGTCGCGTCGACGCCGTCGCGCATCAGGCGCCAGAAGCTGTCGGCATCGACGCCGCCGCCGGGCACGCGGCAGCCGAGCCCGATGATGGCGATCGGCTCGCGCGCCGCGCCTTCGAGCGCGGCCACTTTCGCCTGCGCCTGCTGCAAGGCGAGGAAGGCGCGCTGCAGCGGGGTCAGCGCGGGGGTGTCGGCGGCAGGACTCGTCAAACGCCCTCCAATCGGTTCATCAGCAAGGCTTCGATCTCGGCGTCGCTCATCGCGGCGACAGCCTCGACGGAGGCGTCCGGGACCGCGGCTTGCGCCGGTTTGTCGACAACCGTCGGCGCGGTCTTCGGCAGCACGCGATCCAGCAGGTAGATTGCCAGCGCGTCGATCGTCGGGTGGTCGAACATCAGCGTCGCCGGCAGCGGCTTGTCGAGGCCGAGCCCGCTGCCCAGCTGGTTGCGCAGCTGCACCGCCATCAGCGAATCGAAGCCGATGTCCATCAGCCGGTCGGCGCGGCCGGGCGCATCGGCCGCATCCAGCCGCAGCACGCGCAGCACGCGCTCGCGCACGAAATCGCGCATCAGCTCGGTGCGCTCGCCGGCCATCGCGTCGTGCAGCCGCTGGCGGAAGGCCTGCGCCAGCTCGGCCGGCGCTGCCGCTGCCGCACGCTGCGGCGCGGCATCGGCCGCCGCCTCCGCAGACGC
>NZ_JBFUGW010000446.1:0-3345 GCF_056402735.1 Rhizobacter sp. P3_C12 | reverse complement strand
GCAGCGTCATCCGCCCGAGCACGTCGTACTGCATCGTCGTCTGCCCGCCGCGCTGCAGCTGCAGCGGGTTCTGCTGCCGCACCACCTGGCCCAGCGCGTCGTAGCGGTACTCGATCACCCCGGCGTCCGGGTCGGTCAGCTTGAGCTTGTTGCCCCGCACGTCGTAGCTGATCTGCACGCTGTTCTGCAGCGCATCCTTCGTCGCCACCAGGTTGCCGAACGCGTCGTGCTGGTGAACGATCTGCGCGCCCAGCGGATCGGTGATGCGGATCGTGCGCCCTTCGACACGTCAACCCAAGCTCTCCACCCACGACTCAGCGACACCCCAACCTACGACAAAGTCGTGATGGTTGCTGCAGAGTAGGTAACTCGCATCCTCGTCACAGACATAGAACTCGAGCGCCGGACACTCCTTCAATACTCGCAGCAGGTCGGAGCCGGTCATAAACTTCCAGACTGTGTTCGCCCCATTCAGGAACATCAAGCAGGTCGTCGTTCCAACGTACCTCGGAATGAGTTCCCAGCCATCTGGTCGTAGCCGCCCCTCAGGCGCAGCATTGTCATCCCAAGGTTCGTGTCGCCTGACGTCCACACCGAGCCTCTCTAGCAACCTAAGCACCATTGCCTGTTTTTCGCCAGTCCCTAGGACCGCTACCGGAACTCCTGTCGCAGTAAGCGCCAAAGATACGTGATCCAAACTCATCGCCGCTGCTTCCCTAACGATTGAACGGAACTTCATCCAGAAGGATGTGCCCTCGGACTGCACCACCATCCCCTCGCTTGCCGCCGGACTGGAACCCCACGTGAGGGACGTCAGGCCCGTTCTTGGCGTGTGCCCAGTCAACATTGACCTCCGCTCCGCTCTTGTGTCGCCATTCCACTGGGAATGACTTTCCGTTCGCGTCTCGTGCCCACCGCGTCACTTCGAACTCGCTCTTTGGCAGTCCCGTCTTTTCGAACGCGGTGTTGAGCGCATCGCCCACGCTCTTGCCGGATCCTCGGAAGTCAAGATCATTGGGGCCAAGCTTCCACCGCGTCCCCTTTGCAGCACCACCTCCTCCAGTGCTCGGTCCCGGCGCAAGCACGCCCGACTGAGAATCGTCAGGACGGTTGCCCGACCAAAGACCACTGACCATCGCAGCCGCAAACCACGGCGCAACCTTGCCTGACTCGACGCCCTTTTGCAACGTCTCTGCCGCCCAGGTCTCAACCAGTTCGTTCGGCGTCGGGAAACCGCCATTAGGCTCAAGATTGCCAGCTTCTCCACGCCACTGACGCAGTTCGGCCGATGCTCGCCCTATCGCCCCGCCATCGTCTGCTCCCTTCGCGACTGCAGCACCTTGCCGTTGATTGTCGGGCGAGGTCTTCGTCGCTGTCGTGTTGACCGTCTCATTGGGCGTCGGGTTGGGATGTCCCAGCGGATTCTCACCCGTTGGCAGACATTTCGGGCGGCAAATGCTGCGCGGATCCCAGGTCTTGTCTTCCTTCTTGTCCGCCCACCCGCTCGGATCCGTGCGCGCCAGCGGGTCGTTGCGCACGTAGCTGTAGCGGTTGTAGGTCTGCAGGTCCGACGGGTCGCTGACTAGCTGGTCCACCGACAGGAAGCGACCGATCGTCGGGTCATACATCCGGCCGTTCATGTGCGTGAGCCCGATGTCATCGAGCTGCTCATGGCCGGTGAAGCCGCGGTCGGTGCCGCTGTTGACGGCCGGGCTCCAGTCGATCACCAGCGTGCCGGCGGCGTCGTAGTTGCCATTCGCAAAGCGGCGCTTGCCGAACGGGTCGTAGGCGTCGCGGGCCGTCACGTCGCCGTTGTGATCCGTGGTCGCAGCGATGCTGCCCAGGTGGTCCTTGTGCCAGTACTCCAGCTTCACCGCTGTCATGCTGGACTGCACTACTGGCGCGGTCTGGGTCGCGCCGAGTGCCGGCAGCGCTCCGGTGGTGACCAGCACACCGAGGCTCTGGCCGCCGGCGCTCAGGTAGTGCCGGTTGCTCGTGACGGCAGGGTTCGCAGCACTCGGATTGGTCGGCGCATTGACCTCGCTCTCGAAGGCCAGCCCTCCGGTGTTGTCCGGGTGCAGGTACCACGTCGTTCTCGTACCGGCATTGACGCCACTTGGGATCGTCCGCACCTCGCGGATGCGGGCGTGATCTTCGTCGTAGCTCCACACGTAGCTTGGCCCGCCTGACGGTCCTTGCACACCGCTCTGGCTGTCCGGCAGGTTGAAGCCCGTGTAGGTGATGCCGCGGTACTTGCCCGCCGTCGCGCTCGCGATGTTCCCGTTAGCATCGAACCCGTAAGTGTTGCCGGCTGCGCCTTCAATCGATTGAACGGCATGCGGCCTCACCGCATTGGCACCCTGCGCGCTGTAGCTGTACACCCCCACATCGCTCTTGTAGAGAATGCTGCCCAGCGCGTTGTATTGCAGGCTCACGGTGCGCACGAGACCGCTGATCGCAGGCGCCGCCACCGTGTAGCGCTGCAGCCGGCCGAGCGCGTCGTGCTCGAAGTTCTCCGTCACCGCGCCGGTGCTGCCGTCTCCGTTCGCATCGTTGCGGTTCGTGAGGCGCCCCAGACTGTCCCAGACGTAGCCGTGGTTCAGCACGTCGGCCGCGTTACCCTTGCCGGTCGTCAGGCTGCTGGCACGGCCCGTCGCAGCTTCATAGCTCGACTTGCTCACCACCGAGCTGCTGTAGCGCTGCTGCTCCAGCCGATCCCACGCGTTGTAGGCCTGCGCCTGCCACAGCACCGTGCCGGCCGGCAGCGTGACGCTCGCACCCGGTGTGCCCCCTGGTGTGGCCGGCAACGGGTTCACCGTGACCGCCGTCGCCAACGACACGCTGCCGAGGAACCCCTTCGGCGTGTAGCCGTAGTTCACCGTCAGCCCGGTCGGCCAGGTCTGTGTCGCCTGCCGGCCATTCGCGTCATAGCTGAGCGAACTCGCAAAGCTCGGCCCGTTCACCACCGTCGTGCGGTTGCTGACCAGCCGCCCCAGGCTGTCGTACACCCACTGCTGGCTCAWGTCGGTRCTGGCGCTSGTCGCGCACAGCTTGCCGATGCCCATCGCGCAGTTGTCGTAGGTCCAGGTGCKSSYGTAYTCCGGCTCGGTGCGCWGCGTCATCCGCCCGAGCACGTCGTACTGCATCGTCGTCTGCCCGCCGCGCTGCAGCTGCAGCGGGTTCTGCTGCCGCACCACCTGGCCCAGCGCGTCGTAGCGGTACTCGATCACCCCGGCGTCCGGGTCGGTCAGCTTGAGCTTGTTGCCCCGCACGTCGTAGCTGATCTGCACGCTGTTCTGCAGCGCATCCTTCGTCGCCACCAGGTTGCCGAACGCGTCGTGCTGG
>NZ_JBFUGW010000445.1:0-3391 GCF_056402735.1 Rhizobacter sp. P3_C12 | reverse complement strand
GGAATGCTCAGCAGCCCGTCCTGCAGCCACAGCATCAACAACACCACCGCGMTGCCGAACACGAACAGGTACCAGCCCTGCGCGAACCGCAGCCACTCGGGCAGCAGCACGCCCACCGCCGAGCCGAGCACCGGCCCGAAGAAGCGGCCTGCACCGCCCACCACCACCATCAGGTACATCATGATCGACGCACCCACCGTGAACGGCGCCGGCTCGATGAACTGCACCAGCGAGGCGAACAGCGCACCCGCCGCCCCGGCATACGCCGCCCCGATCGCGAACGACAGCAGCGTGTAGGCCCGGATGTGCACGCCCAGGCTCTCGGCCCGGATCGGGTTGTCGCGCAGCGCGGTGAAGGCCTTGCCCCACGGCGAACGCAGCAGCTTCCACAGCACAGCGCCCAGCACCAGCGTGCAGCCGAGGATGAAGTAGTAGTACGGCAGGCTGCGATCCAGCGACAGCCCGGCCAGCGAGGGCCGCGCGATGTTGTTGATGCCGAAGGTGCCGCCGGTCAGCCACTCCTCGTTGCGCATCACCAGCCACACCGCGGTGTTGAAGCCCAGCGTCGCGAACGCGAGGTAGATCGTCTGCACCCGCAGCGCCGGAAAGCCGAGCGCGAGCCCGACCACGAAGCAGCCCGCCATCGCGAGCGGCAAACCCAGCCAGAAGCTGAAGCCGGCCTTCATCACGATCGCCAGCGTGTAGGCGCCGATGCCGAAGAAGGCCGCGTGCCCGAGCGACTTCTGCCCCGCGTGGCCGACCGTCAGGTTCAGCCCCATCGTCGCGATCACGAACACCAGCCAGTAGCTCAGCAGGTACAGGCCGTAGCTCTTCAGGAACGGCGGCACGGCGACCAGCAGCGCCAGGCCGAGCAGGCCGGGCACCAGCGCGGTGGCCAGGGACTTGTCGCGCCTCATACCTTGCGCTCCTCGCGGCGGCCCAGCAGCCCCTGCGGCTTGAACAGGATCACCAGCATGAACACCACCAGCGCGACGGCGTCCTTGTAGGCCGGCGAGATGTACGCCGACGCCAGGTTCTCGGCCACGCCGACGATCAGGCCGCCGAGCAGCGCGCCGCGCGAGTTGTTGAAGCCGCCGATGATCGCGGCGAAGAAGGCCTTGGTGCCCAGCGGTTCGCCCATGTCGAACTTCGCCAGGTAGGTCGGCGTGATCAGCAGTGCCGCGGCACAGGCCAGCAGCGCATTGATCGCGAAGGTGTAGAACACCATGCGCGGCACGTCGATGCCGAGCACGGTGGCACTCTCGGTGTTCTGCGCCACCGCCTGCATCGCGCGGCCGGTCACCGTCTTGGCGAGAAAGGCCTGCGTGCCGAACACCAGCACCAGCGCCATCGCGAGCGTGCCCAGGTCGACCAGCGTCACCGCGACCCCGCCGACATGGAACAGCCGGTCGGCGAACAGGCCGGGGAACGGATGCGCCTCGGCGGTGAAGCCGGCCCGCACGCCGTTGCGCATCGCGATCGCCAGGCCGATGGTGGCCACCACCACCGGCATCAACCCGAAGCGCAGCAGCGGATCGGCGATGCCGCGCTTGAAGGCCCAGCCGAGCACGGCCACCGCCAGCACGCAGGTCAGCACGAAGCCGGCCCACAGCGGCAGGCCGACGCTCATGAAGCCGAGCATCGTGAAGGCCGGCAGCATCACGAACTCGCCCTGCGCGAAGTTGATCGTGCCCGAGGCCTGCCACAGCAGCGTGAAGCCGAGCGCGGCCAGCGCATAGATGCTGCCCGTCGCCATGCCCGAGAGCACCAGTTGCAGGAAATCGCTCATGTCACGGCAGTCTTGTCGCGGCCATCAGGTCACGACTTCCTGCCGAGCGCCGGCAGCGTCTCCCGCACCTCCTGCTTGCCGTTCTTCACCTCGACGATGAAGCTCTCGCGGTCGAGATCGCCGTTGGCATCGATGCTCACGTCCATCAGCACGCCCGGCTCCTTCGCCACGGTGATCGTCAGCCCGTGCAGCGCCTTCGCCACCGCCACGCGGTCGAACTTGCCGACCTTCTCGATCGCCGCCTTCAGCATGTAGACGCTGGTGTAGCCCTTGATGCCGTTGTGGTCCGAGACGTACTTGTATTCCTTCTCGAACTTGCTGCGGAAGGCCCGCATCGCCGGCGTCGGCGCATCCACCGTCAGCCCGACGTGCGCGATCGCGCCGTTCGCCGCCTCGCCCGCCAGGTCGATCACCTTCTGGCCGGTCAGCGTGGTCTCGCCGATCACCGGCTTGCTCCAGCCCTGCTTGCGCAGCTCGCGCAGCGCGCGTGCCGACTCCTCCTCGTTGGTGTAGACGAACAGCACGTCGGCATTGCTCTGCTTCGCGCGCAGCACCGGCGCCGCGAAGTCGACCTGGCCCGATTCGGTGGAGATGTCGGCCGCCACCTTCAGCCCGCTCGCCTCGGCCGACTTGACGAAGGCATCGCGCCCGCCCTTGCCGAAGTCGTTGTTGACGAACATCACCGCCACCGTCTTCGCCTTCAGCGTGGCCGCGATGTAGCGCGCCACCTTCGGCATCGACGAGGCCTGCGTGAAGCTGGTGCGGAAGATGTACGGGTTGCCCTGCTGCGTGATCGAGGTGGCCTCGCCGCCGGTGAAGTTGGGCACCTCGGCACGCCGCGTCTCGGCCATGCTCACCAGCACCGAGCCGGAGAAGGTGGGCCCGAGCACCGCGAACACCTCGTCGTCCACCGCCTTCGTCGCCAGGCCCTTCGCGACGCCCGGGTTCGATTGCGTGTCGTTGACCAGCGTCTCGAGCTTGCGCCCGAGGATGCCGCCGGCGGCGTTGATCTCCTTCACCGCGAGCTCGATGCCGTTCTTCGCGTTCGTGCCGGCCGTGGCGCCGGTGCCCGACAGCTCCTGGATCACGGCCAGCTTGACGGTCTGGGCCTGGACGGACAGCGCGGTGCAACAGGCAGCCGTGCCGAGCAGCGCGGCGATCAGACCGCGGCGGATCGATGGGTTCATGTCGTGTCTCCTTGTCGTTGGAATATGGCGCGCAGCCCGGAGGCATCGGCCTGCACCGCCTGCGCGATCGAATCGAAGCCGAAGAAGCGCAGGTACTCCGGCACCTGCTGCACCAGCATCTCGAAGCCGGGGTGCGCGACGATGCCGCGTGCATGGCAGGCCCGCAGCAGCGGCGTCGGCTGGTTCTTCATCAGGATGTCGACCACCACGGCCGTGCGGTCGAGCTGCGCGGGGTCGAAGGGCAGCGGATCGTCGGCCTGCAGGCCGAGCGGCGTCGCGTTGACGACCAGGTCGAAGCCGGCCGGTGCCGGCTGCGCCAGCGAGACCACGTCGACGCCGAACTCGGCGGCGAGCCGTTCGGCGATGGCCGCGGTGCGGCCGCGCGCGGTGTCGAACAGCGCGATGCGCGCCGCAC
>NZ_JBFUGW010000444.1:0-4860 GCF_056402735.1 Rhizobacter sp. P3_C12 | reverse complement strand
CGACCGACGCGGCCGCTGCGCGGATAGTGCGGCTCGATCAAGCCGCACAGCGCCGACCACGGCACCACGCGCTCCATCTCGCCCAGGAACTTCTCGCGCCTCGTCTGGCGCTTCTTGCCCGCGTACTCCAGGCTCGCAAAGCTCGTCTGTTTCATGCAACCATCCTCGCTGTCCACGCCTCGTTCGGCCATCGAGATCTGCCCGAATAAATCAGCGGTTCCCTAGGGAATACGACGCCGATGAACGTTGGCATGGCACAGGCGACATGGAGAAGGTTAATGTCTGAACAGATCTACAACATCTTTCTCAATTTCGATGACAAGGAAGTCTGCTCGAGCATTGGCTACAAAACGCATGACTTCACCGGTAGCGTCGCGTACATTGAATTTGGAGATCAACCGGGAACCTCGATATTCGTCAAATGGTTGGACGCGTATGCAGATCTCTCGCCACTGGGCATCACCAGACCAGAGCTGTGGGAGCTGCGGAACGGGCTCTTGCACATGACCAATCTGAATTCCAAGAAGGTTTTAGCGAACAGGGAACGACGCATCTCTTTCCGCGTTGGAGGCGATAGCAGCTATGCAACTGCCGAAGCCGGTGTTTACTACTTCGAATTCAAACAGCTATTGGATGCGTTTGCTCAGGCTCTGGGGCGTTGGATTTCTTCCTACAACGATGACAGAAGCAAGTTCCCGAAGTTCGTTGAGCGCTACGACCAAACCATTTCTGATAGCCGGCTTGCGGTAGCGCGACCCGGTAGCTTCGGAGAATCGGCGGGCCCCCCAGCGATTTGAAGGTCACTGCTCGCTCTTGCCGGAGGGCACATCGATCTCCCGAAATGCTTCGAGTCTTGAGTTTTCACACAGCCTCGACCCATTGCGGTCCTTCGCGTCGTCCGTCCCACAGCCAGAAATGTGTCCTTCAATGTTTTGAGCTGGCGGTGCACGCACGGCGACGTGCCGTGTTAGCAATGGAATTGGGAGCATGTGCCCGCCAGTTCGTCGGCGAAGACTTGTGCTTCAACTTGCTCTGCGTTGAGCGTGGCTCCACTCTTCCGACATATGCAGCGAATACGCACAACACGACGTACGCGAACCTCCGAAATGCCACCAAGTGGACATTCCCCCTCACGGCACCGTGCAATACCCCACTCACGTGTGCCTATTGGCAACTGCGCGGACCGGCGTTCACGCATAAGTTCGGTGCCTACCGTTCGAAATATGTGGCGCCGTCAGCCCCCCGCTTGGCGACATGGCTAGACATCGCCCCATCGCCCGTTGTAATCATAATAGGGAAACAGGGAGATGTCTTTCTCCTGTGGAAGAAGCATGAAATAGATGCTCAGCACTGTTCCAACGACTCCGGCAAAGAAATCCGGAAACCTCACATTTGTAGCCCCCTCGTGCATGATCTCGTTTCGGATTGCTTTGACATCTACTAAACGCTGCACGGCGTATCTCGGAGCTAAACCCTTCTTTGCTTTTTCAAGCGCCGCTGGGTCCTTCAGATTCGCATCTCCATAAACGCCGTGATGCCAAGCCTGTCGAGGCTGGAGAGCGCCCGGGTTGACTAGGCCTACGAGTTCATCTCCATAGCCTTCCAGCAATGTGAACGTGTATGCAGCGGCCGCTGCAGCATAAGGAAAGGACTGCAGTTCAGTCGGCACTTCCCCGGGGTGCAAGTCCTCCTCACTGAAGAGAAAACCACCATCGCTCCCATCGACGATATTTAAATTCCCGCGAGTCGCTTGGACCCCGACACCTTTTATTGGGTATTCGTTATGCAGGCGCTCTTCCAGAGCTCTCCAATTTTTTACTGCATCGTCGTGTATGAACTCAATGCCGCTGAAGGACACATGAAAGGTTAGGAGCGTTTCGAGTATGGACTCGGTTCGCTTCCGCACTTCGAGACGCTGCAATCGAGTGAGTCGTGGCATTCGTGTGAGACCTAACGTGTCATAGGGAGACGGGCGCGTCCGCTCATCACGGAGTTCTGTCTTCCTAAAGCGGCGCCCTCTGCTTGCCTAGATGGAGCGCCAGATTTTGGTTCGCGTTGCATTTATGTATTGCGCAGTGCTATCAAATCAGTCAAAAGTGGTTCAAAACGTTCCTGGATGAATCATTCCGTCGAGCGGGTCTTGCCAGAAAGCCGACGCCAGCGAGAGGCTTTTGGCCGACTGCGCCCTTTCGACCGTTGCCCCGCAAGCGGTCGCACAGCAGAGCCGACCCAGCACGCGACCGGCTGCTTGCAGGTGATGCCGCGAACATACACTGTCGCCCAGAAGCAGACGCTCGACCGTTTGCCACAAGGCACTTAGCGGCGGCCATTTTCGTGCGGTGTCGCTGACAAAGAGGTGGCCGCTCCAATTGTCACATCGCGGACTCTCGGCGTTTTGCTGGTAGTCGGATTCGAGTGGACACGTCGAGCGACACAGAAGATCCTTCGCTCAAAGGTGCGCGACAGCCACGCGCCCCATGCGATTCAGGGAGACGAGCAAGACACCTCTCTGATTTCGACGTCCCGCACGTCGATCTTGGTGCCGACAACAAACGGGAAGGTCGTAGCCGTCACTTCCGTCGAACGCTGGCCCTGCGGGATGCGGTAGCTCACGAGCGTTGTCTTCCCGCTGTTTCCTCCCTGGTAGTTGAATTGAATGCGGTAGTGCACATAGCCCGTGCAGCTGTACTTGTTGCATTCGTCCGACGAGACCCTGAACTTGAACTTGAACTCGTCATTGGACTTGTCGACGGGCCAGGAGTGCACGAATTCGGCATCGGTCGTGCACTTGCCGTCACTGCGCCCTTTTCGCGAGGACGCGCTCGACTTGGAGGCACGAGGCGCTTCTTCCTCGTCGTCGTCCTCCGGTTCGGCCGCCTTCTTGCGCCGGGATGCCGATTTGGCCGGTCGATCGTCATCGTCCGAGAACGAATCAGYGCCTGGCCACCGGCCGTTGTTTGAGGCGCACATCTGTGCCTTCATCCCGCACGTGTTGATGCACGGAACGGCGCTCGGGCCCTTGCCGCAAGCCTTGTTGCACAGCAGTTGCCCGGTGATGCACGTCGTCATCATTGCTGTCGCCGACTGCGCCCGCGCTGGCAGCGCCAGGCATGACAGCACCATCGAAGTGATCAGAAGAATCGTTTTCATCTACCCTCCGGTGTTGTGGATTGGAAGCGCAACTGCTTTCGCTTCAGTTGTTCTCGATCCTTGGCGTGACGCGCCGCCTGCGATTTGGAGCCGGTCTCGACTCCGTCACTTCATCCATCTCTTCGCTCGCGCGGTCCATCTGGTCCATTGTGTCGCGCAGGATGAGGTTAAGGCGGGCCATCATGGCCTGCTGAATGATCGAGATGCCCGGATCGCTGCTGTACTTGGTGGGCACCATGCTGGGCAGCTTCTGAATGCTGGCGATCATTTCTCGGTTGCACGCGTTCAGCGCGGCGGTGCTCTTTTCCTCGCATGCCTTCTGCATCGCCAGGTAGCTCGAGACCATCGTGTCCGCTGCCATGCCAGCTTTCAAGCCACCTTTCACCACGGGTGACGCGTAGCCGAACGTCTTGTCGACGATGTCGTTGATCTGCTGTTTGACAAGCGTTCTCACGGCCGAGATGGGTCCTGACTTGAGGGCCGACACGAACTCATCCATGTCGGTGCCGTAGCCGCTCTTGCCCCAACTTTCTGATCGCTGGCGCTCATTGATGGCCGCATTGCATTCCGAGTAACCCTTGGACCGAGCTTTGGTCAGCTCGTCGCGTGCGTCATGCAGCTTCTGGCAGGCCGCCTTTGAGCACGTGCCGCCGCTGCTCTCGTTCGTGTTGCCTTTGTCGGCCAGACAGGCCTCGTGCTCTTCGTGCACGGCCTTGATCATCTCCCCGATCTCCTCGTTGAACTGGGAGCATTCCTCACGGCTCGACGGGTACTGGGGCGCCTCCACTTTGCTATCGATCGCGCGCCCTTTAATAACCACGCGGGTCGCATGCGCCGGGATGGTGTTGGTCAGTCCGAACACGGCGAGACAAACGCCCACGCAAACACAAGTAGACGCGCGCCGCGACGAAAGATTTTCGGCCGTTCCCATAACCCCCCCACTGGTGACGTTTCAACGCCTGTCGCGCTCCTCCGGGCCAATGGCCGGTGCGATATGTTTCGGCCGGCGCTAGCAATTCTGATCGCAATGCAAATGTCTGCATCCCTAACTTTCAGGATGAAAGGGGATCGCGATAGCCCGAACTTCTGCCCGCACCGGCTGACATCGCCCAAGACATCTCCCTGCACATGCTCGTCTCGCCGTTGTAAGGCGGCTCGATCAATAAATTGCCTAGTCCGCCTTACCACTTGATCAACGAGATTGAGCTGACAGTGAGAGCGCCGCATGCTTCTGCCGGAGCTCAACTAAAGGAAGAAGGCTAGTTGCCGACCGTGCCGTCCAGGGATGGCTGATAGGGGCAGGCACTTTGCTCTCCGCTGTCCTCATATGGCGGATCGTCGAATGGTGCGAGCGTGTTCTGAATGCACCGCTTCGTCTCGACGAACGGCTCCGAGGCGGCATCGTAGAAGTGACGGATGAGGTCCGTGCGCTGCTTAAGGAAGAAGTAGACGTCCATGACATCAAGACCCTTTGAAGGCCTTTCGTTGCCGCTGCTAGCTCCAGCCTCGAAACAGGGCCGAGCGCGCGGTTGTGCGCTCATCGGTTGGCCACCTATCGAGCCTGTCAGTAATTTTGTGTGCGAGGCATAGCATGACGACCAGGAGCATGTATGCCAAGCAAGACGAAGACGAAGAACGAGGCGATCGCTGCGAGGACGGCGGCGCTGCCGAAGATCCCGAAGGAACTGCTGGATCAATTCACTCAAGGGC
>NZ_JBFUGW010000443.1:0-3459 GCF_056402735.1 Rhizobacter sp. P3_C12 | reverse complement strand
CTCCGAACCGATGCTGCGGCTGCTGTTCGAGCAGTCGCCCAGCTTCATCGTGGTGCTGGAGGGGCCGACCCATCGGGTGACGCTCGCGAACCCGGCCTACCAGCGGCTGGTCGGCGCCGACCGCGAGCTGACGGGCCGCACGATCGCGCAGGCGCTGCCCGAGGCCGACGAGCAGGGTTTCGTCGGGCTGCTGGATGCGGTCTACGCCAGCGGCGAGCCTTTCATCGGCCGGCGCATGGCCTTCGCGCCCGAGCGGGCGGYGCACCTGCAGCCCGAGACGCGCTTCGTGGATTTCGTCTACCRGCCGGTGCGCGGCGAGGGTGAACGCGTCACCGGCATCTTCGTGCAGGGGCACGACGTCACCGACCAGGTGATGGCCGAGCGCATGCTGGCCCGCGAGGCCGAGCAGCGGGCCGCGCAGGCGCACCGCTTCGACGTCACGCTGTCGGGCATCGAGGACTTCGCGTACACCTTCGACCGGCAGCTGCGCTTCACCTACTCGAACCGGCCGCTGCTGCAGCTGCTGGGCATCACGCTCGACGAGATCGTCGGCAAGACCTTCTGGGACCTGCCGTACCCGAAGGAGCTGGCCGACCGGCTGGGGGCGGAGATCGAGCAGGTCTTCGTGAGCGGCGAGCGCGTCGTCGGCGAAACCTTCTACCAGAGCCCGACCGGCGCGCAGGGCTGGTTCGAGTACATCTTCAACCCGGTGTTCGCACCCGACGGCAGCGTGGCGAGCGTGGCCGGCTCCACGCGCGACGTGACGGCCCGGCTGGCGCAGGAGCGGCGGCTGGCCGAGCTGAACGCCAGCGAGCGCGCGGCACGGGCCGAGGCCGAGCGCGCGAGCCGGCTGAAGGATGAATTCCTCGCGACGCTGAGCCATGAGCTGCGCACGCCGCTGAACGCCATCCTCGGCTGGACCGAGCTGATCCGCAGCGGCCGCCTGGATGCCGGCCGGATCGGCGAGGCCGCCGAGCGCATCCACCGCAACGCCCGCGCGCAGGCGCAGCTGATCGCCGACCTGCTGGACGTCAACGGCATCATGACCGGCAAGGTGCGGCTCGCGGTGCGCCGCGAATCGCTGGCCGTGCCGGTGGCGGCCGCGCTCGACGCGACGCGGCTGGATGCGCAGCGCAAGCGCATCGCGCTGGCCGAGCCGCAGCTCGCCGCGCTGCCCGAGATCGACGGCGACGCCGCCCGGCTGCAGCAGGTGTTCTGGAACCTGCTGAGCAACTCGGTGAAGTTCACGCCCGAGGGCGGAACGATCGCGCTCAATGTCGACATGGACGCCGGCGAGGTGCGCGTGAAGATCAGCGACAACGGGATCGGCGTGCCGGCGAACTTTCTGCCGCACCTGTTCGAGCGCTTCTCGCAGGCGGACAGCTCCAGCACACGCCAGCATGCGGGGCTGGGGTTGGGGCTGTCGATCTGCAAGAGCCTGGTCGAGCTGCACGGTGGGCGCATCGTGGCCGAGAGCGCGGGCCAGGGGAGGGGCACCAGCTTCACGGTGACGCTGCCGCTGCGCATGCCTTCGCCACTGCAGGGCGCGCCGGCCGGAGGTTCCGAGGCCATGCCGGACGAGCTGCCGCCGGGCGACGAGCTGCTCGCGCTGAAGGGCGCCAGCGTGCTGGTGGTGGACGACGACATCGATGCCGGGACGATCCTGGTGGCGGCGTTCACGCAGTACGGTGTCGATGCGGTGGCGGCCCACAGTCCCGAGGCCGCGCTGGCGCTGGTGGGCAGCAGGGCCTTCACGCTGATGCTGTGCGACATCGGCATGCCGAACATCGACGGCTACACCCTGCTGCGGCAGGTGCGCCGCACCAGCGGCGTGCCGGCGATCGCGCTGACCGCCTTCGCGCGGCCCGAGGACCGGCAGCGTGCGATCGAGCAGGGTTTCAGCGCGCACATCGCGAAGCCGTCGTCGCCGGCGGAGACGCTGCGGGTGTGCGCGCGGGTGTTGCGGGCCGCGGGGATGGGGAGTTGAGGCCTGCCTACGTTCCGGCAGGGGCGTTGTCGTTCGCGGCCGTGCTGTCCGAAAGGCACTGCTCGGCATACCGCGCCACGACATGTCCGAAGCTCGGCGCACGCCCCTGCGCATCCGGCCTTCGAAATGCATCGCGCAGCATCCGCAGTTCCTGAGCGGTGACGGAGTTGAGGAAATCGGCGCTGAAGATGCTCAAGGCCTCTTCGCGGCGATTGCGAAGGAATGGGATGTCCAGGGCCAGGAGGTCCAGCATGTACTCGGCGGCGCTGTCTGAACGGTCTGCGGCCAGGACCTCACCCCGTAGCGTGTAGAGGAAGCGCTCCTCGCAGCCGGCATCCAGCGGGGAGATATGGCGCTCTTCGTCGAAGCCGTGTCCTTTTGCGTGACCGCAGTGAAGCGGCATCCCGGGATTCGTCTCCCGGATGCATGAGGCGTGCAGGTTCTCGTAGGCCAGTTCCAGGTCGTGCCGCAGAACCTGCGGGCGGAAGTGCTCAATGTGGCTGTCGGTCATCGACACGCCGCGTCCGCAGTAGCAGCACACCCAGCCCTGCTCCGAAAGCAGCGCATGCAGCAGTGCGGGCTTCTCGGGCTTCTGCAGGGCCTCGAAAGTGGGTATCCAGTCTTCACTTTCCTTTGCTTTCCACGACTCGAACAGCTCCGGGGACTGCTGCTTCGTGACGTACTTCATCGGCCGAGCACCTCTTTGCGCTTCAGCAGGGCTTCGGCTCCACCGATTTCGGCGATGCCCGGTGCTAAGCGCTTCAACGTCGTCAACCGCCCTCGAGCGATTTCGAGTTCATTGCGCTCAAGAGAGGCAAACAGCTCGGACAGGGCCTCTTCGACGTCTGAGGTACGGGCAGTCGCGCCCATAAGTTCCTCAAGCACTCTGCTCGAATCCAACCCGTAGCTGACTTGAGGATGGTCTGTGCCTCCGGCTCTCAGCAAAATGATCTCCTCGGGGCGAAGTTCACCCAGCACTTGCGGGGAGTGGCTGGCGACGATGAATTGAACCGAGGGGAATGCCGCCTTGAGTCCCATGGTCACGTTGCGCTGCCAGCGGGGGTGTAGGTGGATGTCGAGTTCGTCGATCAAGACCACGCCTGGTGTCTTGGTCGTAACCTCTTCTCCAAGCTGCGGATTCAACAAGCACATGCGGCGCGCGATGTCTGCGACGAGGGCAATAACCGCGCGCTGCCCGTCGCTGAGGGTTTCGAAAGGTGTTGGGCCGCGCTCTGCGTTAACCGGACTGCGCCACTCGATCAGAAGACTCTTCTGTTTGAGGTCATACCTCAAACCTTTGACATCCTCGACGGCCGCTGCCAGCGCCTTATTGACGAGGGCAAGCTCATCATTGTCAATGTCGTCGAACGCGATTGAGGTCTCCGATGAGGTCTGAAATCGCTCCAAGCACTTTGCAATGACCCAGCCTTGCAACGACGACGAATCACGAGATGCGTCCCACCAGCTTGAGT
>NZ_JBFUGW010000442.1:0-3467 GCF_056402735.1 Rhizobacter sp. P3_C12 | reverse complement strand
CGGCGGCGGCGCAGCCGGCACCGGTTGGCCCACGCGCGGCGCAGCGGCCGCCCCACCCTTCTCCGGCTCCATCGCCTCCAGCCGCAGCGAGGGCGCGCCGATGCTGCTCTCGGTGCCCGAGTCGAACTCCGCCGACAACAGGTCGGGCCGGCGGATCGAGCGCACGATGTGCGGCGTGATCGACAGCAGCACCTCGCTGCGCTGCTTGTCGTCCTTCTGGCTGCCGAACAGGCGCCCCAGCACCGGCAGCTCGCCCAGGGCCGGCACCTTGTTCGCGGTGGAGCGGTCCTCGTCGTTGATCAGCCCGGCCAGGATCTGCGTCTCGCCGTCCTTCAGCCGCAGCACGGTGTTGGCGCCGCGCGTGCCGATCTGGTACGACAGCGAACCCGACTTGCTCAGCACCTCGCGCACCAGGCTCGAGACCTCGAGGTTCACCTTGATCGCCACCTCTTCGTCGAGGTAGATGGTGGGCTCGACCTCGAGCTTCAGCCCGACGTCGACATAGTTCACCGATTCCGACACGAAGCCGGTCGAGGTGGACGTGGTGGTGATCACCGGCACGCGGTCGCCGATCAGGATCTTCGCCTTCTCCTTGTTGCGCACGCGGATGCGCGGGTTGGCGAGGATGTTGCCGTCGGTGTCTTCCTTGCGCGCATTGATCAGCGTGCTGCCGACGGTGGCCTGCACGGTGTTGCGATTGATGTTGCGCAGGTCGTTCAGCGTCCACGGCTGGGTGGCCATGTTCAGCGGCGACAGCGTCAGCTGGCTCGGCCACTGCACGCCCAGTTCCATCAGCCGGGTGCGCTTGATCTCGAGCACCTCGACGTCGAGCATCACTTCGGGGTCGCTCAGGTCCTGCAGCGCGACGATGCGTTCGGCCATGCGGATCGCCTCGGGCGTGTCGCGCATCATGATGATGCCCAGCCGCTCGTCGATCACCAGGTCCTTGGTCTTCACCAGCGTCTTGATCGCGCCCGACACCGCCTTCACGTCGGCATTGGTCAGGTAGAAGCTGCGCACCGCGAGCGTCTGGTAGTCCTTCAGCTTCTGCGGCGTGTTCGGGTAGATCAGCAGCGCGTTGTCGCCCAGCACCTTCTGCTCCAGCTGGTTGGTCACCAGCAGCAGCCGCACCGCGTCCTCGATCGAGGTGTTCCTCACCAGGATGCTCGCCTTCAGGTCGGGGCGGATGTCCTTGTCGAACAGGAAGTTCAGGCCCGACACCTTGGCGATCACGTCGAACACCGCCTTCAGCGGCGCGTCGCGGAACTCCAGCGTGATCGGCTTGCGGTAGGCCGCGGCCAGGCGCGTCTCGGGCTTGACCAGCTTGCCGCGCGCCTCGTCGACACGCGCCTTCAGGTTCAGCGCGTCCTTCTGGTTCGGGTTCTCGGCCAGCACCGGGCGGATCCTCTCGAGTGCCAGGTCCAGGTCGGCCGCGGCACCCTTCTTCAGCAGCGCCTCGCCTTCGGTGACGGCCTGGCGGTGGCGCCGCTCGGTCAGCAGCGCGTCCAGGCCCTGGCGCGCCATCGCGTTGTCGGGCTCGATGGCCTGCACCTGGCGATAGGCCTTCTCGGCATCGGTCAGGCGGCCTTCGCGGCGCGCCGCCTCGCCGGCCAGCACCTGGCGGTTGACGATCGACGCACGCTGCGTCGCGAGCCCGATGCGGTACTCGGCGTTGGTCGGTTCCAGGCGCACCGCCTCCTGCAGCTTGGCCAGGCCTTCGGCGGTCTTGCCGTCGGCCAGCAGCGCATTGCCGTCGCGCCAGGCCTGCGGCGCGGCGCAGCCGCCGAGCAGCAGCACCCCCAGCAGGATGGGCAACAGCGCAGCCCTCGGATCAAACCATCTCATCGCGTGTCTCTCGGTTCGCTTCCCCCGACGTCCAGGGTCTGCTTCTGGTTCAGCGGCGTGTAGAGCAAGGTCAGGGTCCCGCCCTGCAGGCTCTCCACCTTGTAGTTCTGGGCCACGGTGTCGCCGACGCGCACGACCAGGTTCTGGTCGTTGTACTGCAGGAACACCGCGACCTCGCCGTCGTCGACCAGGCGGCCGAGCACGCGGAACGGCAGCGGTGGCGCCTGCGGCGGCGGAGGAGGCGGCGGCGGTGCCATGGCCACCGGCGCAGCGACGACCGGGGCCGGCGGCGGCGTCCAGCGCGTCGCGCCGAAGATCGTGTCGGCCTCGCCCGCGGCATCGGCGCCTTCGCGCGGGCGGATGCGCAGCACCTCGGCGTTGCGCGACGTGGCAGCCCGCAGCGGCACAGGCGCAGAAGCCGTGGCAGCCGCGGCGGCCGGCGCACGCGCGGCGGCCGTGCGCGTGCGCTCGGCCAGCTCGACACCGTCGCTGGCCGGCGCCGGCGCGAACCAGGCGGCCAGCAGCGTCGACCCGAGGCCCAGCCCGAGCAGGCCGCGCGTGACGGCCGGCTTCATCGCACCGGCTCCGGCAGGCGCGTCAGCAGCACCCACTGCAGGCGCACCTCGACCTCGGCCGATTCGATGCGCGCCCGCTTGAACTGCACGCTCTCCAGCGCCAGCGTCCTGTGCGACTGCAAGGCCAGCTGCATCAGCTTCAGCACCGCCGGTGCATCGCCCTTCACCGGCAGGCTCATGCGGTAGCGCATGAAGCCGCCCTGCAGGTCGGGCTGCGCGCGGTAGTCGCCGCGCGCGAGCACCAGGTGCTGGTCCTCGGCCTGGTTCAGCAGGTCCTGCACGACGGTCGGGATGTCGTCGTGCAGCGGCAGGTAGTCGTCGAAGGCCTTCAGGCGCGCGCGGCCGTCCAGCGCGCCGCCGGCCGGCGGCAGCACCGGGGCCGAAGCGCGTTGCGCCAGCCGCGCCGCCAGCCGGTCCTGTGCCTGTTGCGCGGCATCGGCCTGCCGCTGCCGGACGACCGTCGCGGCGACGCCGAGCAGCGCGGCCAGCACCAGCACGATGCCGAAGCGGCCCCCGTGCCGCATGAAGGCACGCCCGGCGCGGCGCAGTTCCCAGGCCAGCATCGCGGCCACGAGGCTCAGTCGTTCCATGCGGCCTCCACCGTGAAGCGGTAAGGCCGTTCGGGCGTCGTGTCGTCGATCTCGTGGCGCGTCAGGTAGGCGCCGGTGAAGGGCTTGCGCGACGACACGAAGGCGACGTAGCGCGCCATCTCGGCGCCGGTGCGGGCCTCGCCGGTGATCTTGATGCCGGTGGTGGCCCCCGGGCTGGCGCCGAGCACGTCGACGCCGAGCACCGCGACGCGGATGTCGCGCGGCGGCTGCAGCGCCTGCAGCAGCGCCGACACCGGCAGGTTCATCTCGCGGATCGCGGCGTTCACCGCCGGCACCCGCGCCTGCTCGTCGCGACTCAGCGCGGCGGGCGCGGCCGGCGCGCTGCGCAGCTGCACCGCCTCCAGTTGCTGCTGCAGCCCGTTCACGCGCTGCACCGCCTGCCAGGCCTGCAGCGACAGCCCGCCGGCCACCAGCAGCACGGCGGCCGCGGCCGCCC
>NZ_JBFUGW010000441.1:0-3487 GCF_056402735.1 Rhizobacter sp. P3_C12 | reverse complement strand
GCCCACGGCGCGCTGAACGCGCCGCCCAGCGCCGCGGCCGCAGAGGCCTGCAGCCAGCGCCGCCGGGTCCAGTTGCCGCGGCTCACAGCGACTCCACGAAGCGCACCAGCGCCGCGCGCTCGGCCGCCGTCATCTTCAGCACCTGGCGCCGGCTCGCATCGGCCTCGCCGCCATGCCACAGCACCGCTTCGAGCACGCCGCGCGCACGGCCGTCGTGCAGCAGCTGCTGGTGATCGTTGACGTCGCGGATCAGCCCCACGCCCCACAGCGGCGGCGTGCGCCACTGGCGGCCGTCGGCCCCGAAATCGGGCCGCCCGTCGGCCAGGCCCTCGCCCATGTCGTGCAGCAGCAGGTCGGTGTACGGCCAGATCGTCTGGCCCTTCAGCGCCGGGCTCGCGAAGGCCGGCAGCGGGCTCTCGCCGGTGACATAGCTCGGCCGGTGGCAGGCGGCGCACAGCGCCTGCTCGAACAGCGCGCGGCCGCGCTTCACCTGCGCATCGCCCGGGTTGCGGCGCGCCGGCGGCGCGAGGCTCGCCTGGTAGAACACCACGTCGCCGAGCGTGCGGTCGTCGATCTCCGGCACTTCGCCCTTCGCGCCGCGCGGCGCGGCGCGGCAGTCGTCCTGCGTGAAGGTGCACGACTCCTCGGGGAAGCGGCTCGACGTGATGYCGATGTCGCCGACGAAGGCCGCGGCGGTCTGGTGCGCGAGCGTCGCGACATTGGCCTTCCAGCCGAAGCGGCCGGGCATCATGCGTTGCTCGAACGCGTCCCAGACCTGGTTGGGCCGGCCCTTGACCGGGCCCGGCGCCGCGGCCTGGCGCGTCGCGTTGTCGAGGATCTCCTGCGCGGGGATGGCTTCGAGCAGCCCCACGCCGATCAGCTGCGACGCAAGGCGCGGGCTGAGCTGCAGGTCTTTCGACGCCGGCCCGTACGCGAGGCCGGCCAGCCCGAAGCGCGGCTGCCGCAGCGTGTAGCGCGTGCCGTCGGCGAAGCGGCCGTGCAGCGTGCGCACCTGCATCGTGATGCGGCCCTCGACGCGCACGCCCGGCACCGCCAGCGTGCGCAGCTGGTCGCCGTAGATCGGGTCGGGCCGCGGGCCGCCGTGCGGGCCCTCGCCGGGGATCGACAGGCGCAGCAGCAGCGCCACCGGCGGCTCGCCGCGCGCATCGAGCGGCTTCGTGTAGTCGGGCGGCGCGCCGCGGCCGCTCTGCACGTGGCAGCCGCCGCACGAGCGTGCGATGAAGTGCGGCCCGAGCCCGTCGCGCGCTGCGGTCGACGAYGGCGCTTCGACCCAGTTGCGCCGGAAGAACGAGTTGCCGACCGCGAAGCGCGTGCGCTCGTCGTCGCTCAGGTTCGCGGCGGCGAACGAGAACGCATTGCGGCCGGTCGCGGCGACGGTGGTCGCGCCGCCGGTCTGCTCGTCGGGCGTCAGCGCATCGTCGGCGGGCGCGGCGTGCAGCAGCGCCGCGTTCGCGCCGAGGGCGGCCGCGAGCAGCCCGAGCTGGAGCCGCCTCACGGCTTCACCATGTTCAGCCGCGTGATGCCGATCGCGTTGGCGGCCGCGCCCAGTTCACGCGCCTGCGCGAGCACGCTGTCGATGGTCGCGCGCACCCGCATCGGCCCGGGGGCGCTGCGGCTGCCGATGATCTCGCGGTCGAACGGCGGGTGGATCGCCTGCGCCGCGGCGATCGACGCGGCGATCTGCCGCGAGGTGCGCTCGGCCTGCGCCGCATCCTTCGCCGCCACCAGGTCGCGCAGCGACGGGCCTTGCAGCAGGCTGCCGTCGCGCCGCCTGAAGCGGCCCAGCCAGACGTTCTCGATGCCCAGCGCGTTGTTGACGATGTCGCGGTGCGTGTTGTCGGAGAAGCAGGACTGTTCGTCCTCCTGGTCCTGCGTGTTCAGCGCGACCTCCATGCGCTCGCCGGCCAGCTCGGCCCGCGACAGTGCGCCGATGCCGATGACGATGCGCCGCACCGATTCGACGCCGCCGCGCTCGAACTTCGCGCGGTAGTTCGCCTTCGTGTCGGGCGCCCACGCGGCGATCAGGTAACGCAGATCGTCGATCAGCAGGCCGGTGACGGCCGCGAGGTACTGGCGGCGGCGATCGGCATGCCGCCCCTTGCCATCGACGTAGTCCTCGAACGGGCGCTCGCCGGGGCCGGTCTCGCTGAGGTCTTGCCCCCACAGCAGGAACTCGATCGCATGCCAGCCGGTGGAGACGTTCTCGAGCCCGCCGCGGATGTTGGCCGCGGCCAGCGCCGCCTTCGTCAGCGGCGCCTTCGGGTTGTTGATGAGGCCGGCGTCGGGCCGGTCGCGCACGGAGTCGATGTACGACTCGTCGACCGGCCAGGTGTTCATGCGCTGCTCCGGCCCCTTGCCGTCGTCGACCGGGCCGGCGTAGAAGCGGAAGGCCTCGGTCTGGCCGTACCACTCGCGGGCGTCGAGCCAGGCGGTGCGGGCGGCCTTCAGCGTGGCGGCCGAGGGCTGCGCGAGGAAGGCGGCGATGGCCTGCTGCATCGCGAGGGCGGCGGCCAGGCTGTCGCTGTAGGAGGCATGGACGAGCACCGCGTAGTGACGGACCACGCCGTCAACCTCGGTGGTCGCGCCTGCCTGCGCCGGCCACACCATCGCTCCCAGCCCCGCGGCCACGGCGTGCAGCATCTCGCGCTTGTTCATCTTGTGCTTGTTCGGGGCCTGGGCGTTGCAATATAGACCACGCATCGCCCTCTGGACATGCTTCATGTCGGGGGATGTCGGCGTGTGAAAGACCCTGCGCCAGCGTACGTTCCGGCGCGCGTGTCTGATGTCGCCCTGCGATGCCTCGCTGCATCGGCTCCGACTTCGATTCCATGAACAACAAGACTTCCCACCGGCCTGTCAGGGCAGCGCCGGCCGCCGCGCGTCCGGTCGACGCCGATGCTGCGCTGGCGCAGGGCCGGGCGCTGCACGCCCAGGGCCGACTGAGCGAGGCCTTCTCGCTGTACCAGGCCGCGCTGTCCGCCCAGCCCGAGAACCCCGAGGCCCTGCACCTGCTCGGCGTGGCCTACCTGGGCCTGCGCCAGCCGGCGCTCGGCATCGCCTTCGTGCGGCGCGCGATCGCCCGCCGACCCGATGYCGCCGACTACCGGATGAACCTCGCGACCGCGCTGCTGCAACTCGGCCAGGCGCCCGAAGCGCTCGCCGAGATGCAGCGCGCCTGCGAGCTGCGGCCCGACGATGCGCAGGGCCTGGCGATGCTCGGCGGGCTGTGCGTGCAGCTGGAGCGCTTCGACGAGGCCGAGCGCCGCTATGCCGCCGCGCTGGCGCTGCAACCGGACCAGGCCACCTGGCACGAGGCGCTGGCCCGGCTGCGCTACCTGCGCTGGGCGATGCCCGAGGCAGTGCACGAGGCGCAGCGCGCACTGGCGCTGGCGCCGCGCATCGCCGAGCGCTTGAACATGGGCTTTGCGCCGGCCATATCGCCGGCCCTGCCGGCCCTGCCGGCCCC
>NZ_JBFUGW010000440.1:0-3512 GCF_056402735.1 Rhizobacter sp. P3_C12 | reverse complement strand
CTGCTGCACGGCGAGCGTCTCCGCCGGCGCCGGCGCGAGCCCGGCGGCCGCCGCCAGGTGCGGCGCCCAGCGCTCCGCGTACAGCACCGCCACCGTCACGTTGCGCTCGATGTAGAACAGCAGCCCGAAGACGAGCGCGAGCGCCGCGACGAGACCCAGCTGCGCGAGCAGCAGCCGGGCGAACAGGCTGTCGAAGCGGCGCACGAGTTCAGCCCCGCGGGACGAAGACGTAGCCTTCGCCGCGGACCGTGTCGATCCATTCGTTGCCCGGCGCGGCCTCGGCCAGCTTGCGCCGCAGCCGCGCGACCTGCACGTCCACCGTGCGGTCCTGCGGCTTGTAGCCGCCGCTCTGCACCGCATCGCTGAGCTGCTCGCGCGTCAGCGGCCGGCCCGGCGTGCGGGCGAGGGCGGTCAGCAGCTTGTACTCGACGCTGGTCAGCGTGATGGTGCCGTTGCCGGCCCGCACCTCGCGCTTCAACAGGTCGATCGTCAAGCCTCCGAAGCGCAGCTGCGGCGCTTCGGCGCGGCCGGGCGCCTGGCGCCGCAGCAGCGCACGCACGCGGGCGACCAGCTCGCGCGGCTCGAACGGCTTCGGCAGGTAGTCGTCGGCGCCGATCTCCAGGCCGAGCACGCGGTCCATCGGATCGCCGCGCGCCGTCAGCATCACGATGCCGAGGCCGGGGTGCGCCGCGCGCCAGCGCCGGCAGACGTCGAAGCCGTTGGCGTCCGGCAGCATCACGTCGAGCAGCACCGCGTCGGGCAACCCTTGCGACAGCGCGCGTTCCCCGTCGCCAGCGGTGAGCACCGCGTGCACCGACCAGCCCTCGCGTTCGAGCAACTCGCACACCATGCCCGACAGCTCGGCATCGTCGTCGACCATCAGGACCAGCGGCTTCATGGCGCAGCAGTCTACGGGCCGCGCGCGCATGCGCCGCGAACATTTCAGCGCTGTCGCAAATCGTCATCCGCGCGGCGGGACGAAGCGGGGCTTCAGCGGTTCAATCCGGCCATCCACGCTTCGGAGATTCCCATGAAGACGACCTCGATCCTGCTGTCCTTGTTCATGCTCGCCGGCAGCGCCGTGGCCCGCGATGCCAACCCGACGGCCCAGGCCTGCAAGGCTGACCACGCGAAGTTCTGCAAGTCGACGCAGCCCGGCGGCGGGCGCATCGTCGAGTGCCTGAAATCGCACGAGGCCGAACTCGCACCGGCTTGCAAGTCGGCGCTCGACGCCGCGTTGGCCAAGCGCCAGCCGGCTGCGCCGGGTGCGCACTAACTCACGCGCTGTAATTCGCAGGGCCTGAACGGCCTTGCCCTGCGCGATCCTTCCCCTACCATCCGCGCCAACGGCCGTGAGGGCGGCCGCGAAGGAACGCGGGAATGAGTTCACCGAACAAGGCGCAACCGGCCAAGCTGGTCGCCAGGCTGGCGCGGCCCAGCGCCGCCTACAAGCGCCATGCCTGGCTGGCCGTCGCCGCGCTCGCGGCCTTCATGCTGCTGTACCTCGGCCTCGCCGGCTGGTTCCTGTTCACGGCCTGGCGCCTCACGGTCGGGGCCGACAGCGTGTCCGGCCTGGCGGTCTGGGGCTGGGTGATCGGCGCTTGCGCGGCCTTCCTCGCGGTCTTCATGCTGAAGGCCGTCTTCTTCGTCAAGCACGGCTCGCAGGACAACACCGTCGAGCTCAAGCCGGCCGAGCAGCCGCGCCTGTTCGAGTTCCTGCACAAGCTGGCCGACCGTGCCGGCGCGCCGCGGCCGCACAAGGTGTTCCTGTCGGCGCGGGTCAATGCGGCGGTGTTCTACGACCTGTCGGTGCTGAACCTCGTGCTGCCGTCGCGCAAGAACCTGGAGATCGGGCTCGGCCTGGTCAACGCGCTCACGCTCGGCGAGATGCGCGCGGTGCTCGCGCACGAGTTCGGCCACTTCGCGCAGAAGTCGATGGCAGTGGGGCGCTGGGTCTACATCGCGCAGCAGATCGCCGGCCACCTGGTCGCGCGGCGCGACAAGCTCGACGCGTTCCTGAACGGGCTGTCGCGCTTCGACATCCGCATCGCCTGGGTCGGCTGGGTGCTGGGCGTGATCGTCTGGGCCATCCGCTCGCTGGTCGACAGCGCGTTCTCGGCCGTGCTGCTGGTGCAGCGCGCGCTGTCGCGCGAGATGGAGATGCAGGCCGACCTGGTCGCCGTGTCGCTGACCGGCAGCGACGCGCTGATCCACGCGCTGCACAAGCTGCAGGCGGCCGACGATTCCTGGGACCGCACGCTCGGCTTCATCGGCAGCGAGCACGGCAAGGAGCGCATCACGCGCGATGCCTTCGCGATCCAGTCGCGCGTGATGCAGCGCATGGGCCAGGTGCTCAACGACCCGCAGTACCACCGCGTGCCGCCGCTGCCGGCCGAGAAGCCCCAGCAGCACCGCCTGTTCAAGGCCGAGGTCGCGCAGCCGCCGCGCATGTGGCTGACCCACCCGCTGAACCACGAGCGCGAAGCCAACGCGAAGCGCCATTACGTGGCGGCGCCGTTCGACGACCGCAGCGCCTGGGAGCTGTTCGACGACGCACCGGGCCTGCGCGAGCGCGTCACCGCGCAGCTGATCGGCGAGACGAAGCTCGCGCCGATCGCGCTCGAGGACTCGCTGCAGGCGCTCGACGAGCAGTTCGCGCGCGAAAGCCTGCAGGGCCGTTACCGCGGCGTGTACCTCGGCCGCTCGGTCACGCGCAGCGTGAAGAGCGCGGCCGAGCTGGCCGACCCGGCGCTGCAGCGCGCGACGCCGGCCGATCTGGCGGCGCTCTACCCCGAGTCGCTGCTCGACGACGTGGCGCGGCTGCGCGAACTGGAGCGCGAGCTGGGCCAGCTGCGCGCGTTGAAAACCGGCGCGCTGAAGGCGCCCGGCGGCCTGATCCGCCACCGCGACCGCACGCTGAAGCAAGGCGAACTGCCGGGCCTGCTGAACGCCGTCGAGCGCGAGCACCGCCAGGTCGAGCAGCGGCTGCTGGCGCACGACAAGGCCTGCCGCAGCACGCACCGCGCCGTGGCGGCGCAGCTCGGTGGTGGCTGGGACGCCTACCTCGAGGGCCTGCTCGCGCTGCTTCACTACGCCGACCACAGCGAGGCCGACCTGCGCGATGCGCAAGGCCTGCTGTCCAACGCCTGGCAGGTGGAAAGCGCGACGCGCCGCGTCGGCAAGGCCGGCGTCGAGCGGCTGGTGGGCGTCGCGAACCATCTGCAGGCGGCCTTGCAGAGGGTGTCGGAGCAGCGCGAGGCGGTGGTGCTCGATGCGAGCCTGCGCGAGAAGCTCGRCGTCGCGAGCTGGAGCGAGCTGCTCGGCGAGTTCAAGCTGCCGCCCACCAGCAAGGACAACCTGGGCGACTGGCTGGGCGTCGTCGACAGCTGGGTCGACCAGCTGGCCGGCGCCTGTGGCCGGCTGCGCTCGCAGGCGCTCGACCAGCTGCTGCGCACCGAGGCGCTGGTGGCCCGCCGCGCCCGCGGCGAGGCCGTGCCCGAGCTGGCCGTGCC
>NZ_JBFUGW010000439.1:0-3550 GCF_056402735.1 Rhizobacter sp. P3_C12 | reverse complement strand
CACCTGGCCGACCAGCGCGCGCAGCGACTCCTGCATGTTCGACAAGGCCTGCATCAGCTGCGTCGATTCGTCGCGGCCGCTCAGCGTGATCTGGTTGGTCAGGTCGCCGCGCGCGATCGACGCGGCCAGCGTCTGCGCCTCGGTCATCGGGCGGCAGATGCTCTGCATGTTGACCAGCGTGGCGGGCACGACGATCAGGATCGCGATGCCCAGCGCCACCGCGAACAGCACGACGGTCTGGCGCGTCATCGTCTGGCGCTCGGCCTCGGCCTGCGAGCCTTCGGCGCCCAGTGACTTCTGCAGGTCGGCGGCCGATTTCTCGGCGGCAGCGATCGCTTCCTTGGCGCGGCCCATCACCCGGTTCGCCACCGTGGCCGAGTCGTAGCCGCTGTTCTCCAGCTGCTTGATCACCGGGGCCATCGCGGTCGCGTAGGTGCCGAGTTCGGCTTCCATGCGCTTGGCCAGCGCCGTGCTGTCGTCGGGCGTACCGTCCTGCAGCTTCTTCAGCTGGGTGATCACCCGCTCGCGTGCCGCCGTCCACTGCCCGCTGAAGCGCGTGACTTCCTCGGACTTCTCGTAGTTGACGATCATTTCCTTCTCGGCCAGGCGCATCTCGCCGAGCGCGGTGCGCAACGCGGCCAGCGTGTTGGTGTCGGCGAACGAGCTGGTCATGAAGGCGGTGCTCTGCGCCTGCATGCGCAGCAGCCCGGTCAGGCCGGCGCCGCCGACCAGTGCGAGCAGGGCCAGCACGATGGCGATCGCGCCGATCATGCGGGTGCGGATCGTGAATTGACGCATCAGGTGGGTGAGGTTCATGAGCGCTCTCCGGCGAGCTGGAAGTTGTTGACGATGCTGCGCAGCCGTGCCGCCTGGTCTTTCAGGCTTTCCGCGGCGGCTGCCGACTCCTCCACCAGTGCCGCGTTCTGCTGCGTCATCTGGTCGAGCTGGGTGACGGATCCGTTCACCTGGCCGATGCCTTCGCTCTGCTCGGCGGCGGCGGCGGTGATCTCGCTGATGATGTCGGTCACGCGCTGGACCGAGCCGACGATCTCGTTCATCGTCTGGCCGGCGTCGGCCACCAGGCGCGAACCGGAATCGACCTTCTCGACCGAGGCGCCGATCAGCGCCTTGATCTCTTTCGCCGCCTGCGCGCTGCGCTGCGCGAGGCTGCGCACTTCGCTGGCGACGACCGCGAAGCCGCGGCCCTGTTCGCCGGCGCGTGCCGCTTCGACGGCGGCGTTCAGCGCGAGGATGTTGGTCTGGAACGCGATGCCGTCGATGACGCCGATGATGTCGGCGATCTTCTTCGAGCTGGCATTGATCTCGTCCATCGTGGTCACGACCTGCGCGACGACCGAGCCGCCGCGCGCCGCGACTTCAGCGGCCGACGAGGCCAGCTGGTTGGCCTGGCGGGCCGACTCGGCGCTCTGCTTGACGGTGCCGGTCAGCTGGTCCATCGACGAGGCGGTCTGCTGCAGGTTGCTCGCCGCCTGTTCGGTGCGGTGGCTCAGGTCCTGGTTGCCGGTCGCGATCTCGGCGCTGGCGTTCTCGATCGACGACGACGATTCGAGCACCGTCGCGAGCGAGCGGCTGAGCTGTTGCGTCATGCGGTCGAGCGCGTGCATCAGGTCGCCGAGTTCGTCCGTGCGGTCGCTGCGCGCGTCGATCGCCAGGTTGCCGCCGGCCACCTGGTCGGCGACGCGGGCGGCGCGGCTCAGCTCGCCGACGATGCGGCGCTGCATCAGCCAGGCCACGCCGACCGTCGCGGCGGCGGCCAGCAGGCCGAGCGCGCCCAGCAGCAGGCTGGTGCGGCGCGAGCGGGCGGCGGAGGCGTCCATCGACGCCGACGACTGCCGGTCCATGCGGGCGACCATGCCGCCCATGCCCTTGGCGAGGGCGCCGAAGCTCTCGTCGGCGCCCTGCATCGCGGCGATGCCGGTGTTCGGGTCGACCGACGACAGGTCGATCGCCGAATCGGCCTGGCCGCGGTACTTGTCGATCTGCGCGGTGGCGACCTTGATCTCGGCGGCCAGGTCCGCATCGCTGCGGTCGGCGTCGGCGAGCCCGCCGAGCGTGCGCTTCAGGCCGTTCAGCTGGTTGGCCAGCGATTCGCGGGCGGCCTTGATCTTCGGTTCGTCCAGCGACGCGATCAGCGCCACCGTGCGGTAGACGCCGGCGTGGATCTGGCCGAGCTGGTCCTGCACGCTGGTGATGGTGCGCAACGATTCGAGGTCGCTGCGGAAGTCCTCGCTGTTCTTGGTCGCTTCGGCGCTCATCAGCGCGGTGTTCACCGAGGCCATCGAGAACACCACGACGGCGGTCAGCACGGGGGCTGCGAGCAGCTTGAGTCCGAGTTTCATGGCAGGCCTTCCGTCATGCAGAGCGTGCGGGCGCCTTACTTGTAGATGCCGCCGCAGACGGCCACGTCGCCCAGCCGCTCGCAGTAGGCGCGTTTCGGCTCGATCTTCTTGCTGACCGGGTTGGTGAACTTGTAGTCCTGCCAGAACGTGCCCTTGGACTGGGCGAGTTCGACGCGTTCCTTGACGAAGGGCTTGCCGTCCACGTCCTTCAGCTCGAGCAGGTTCTTGCCGATCATTTTTTCGTTCGCCCCGTGGGCRCGCACGACGCCGTCGAGCCCGTAGACGACCAGGTAGAGGTCGCGCTCGGTGAACTGGCCGGCCTTGTTGTTGATCTCGGCATAGGCCTTGTCGTTGCCGTTGGCCTTGATGAAGGCGACGCCTTTCTTGACCATGGCGGTGGCTTCGTCGGCGGTGGCATTGCCGTCCTTCGCGAAGGCGGGGAGGGCGGCAGCGCTCAGCAGCGCGCACAGGAACAGGTGCTTGGACATGCGGGATCCTCGGCAGTCGGGGCGCTCACGGGCGCGGTGGCAGGATTGCATCCGCCGGCAAGGCGGATGCGCTGTGCCGTTATCGGCACGCGGGCGGCCGGGCTGTACCCGGGTCTGTGCCGATTCTGTGAGACAGCGCAAATTGGCTGTCGGCGCAAAAGCGGGGGCTTGCGGGTGCATCTCTTCCCGATGGGGGACTCGCTGCGCGAGGGCTCTTGTTTCCCCTGCGGGGGGGCTTTCTCACTGCGTGAGGCTGCTGCCGGGTCTCGCCCCGGCGGGCGAGTCACTTTCATTTGTCTTGCCAAATGAAAGTAACCAAAGCAAAGGCGCCTGAAAACCATACGGTTCGTTCAGTCTGGCTGCGGACAACACTGCCGCTTCGGCTGCACATCACCGTTCATTGGGATTGTTGTTCTCCCGCTCCACTCGACTGGCTCGCTTCGCGTCGCATCGTCTTGCGCCGGCCGCCGCCGCCGTGTCATTCGGGCGATGCGCAGCGAGTTGGGTGGAGAAGAACGGCCAACAATCCCAATGAACGGTGATGTGCAGCCGAAGCGGCAGTGTTGTCCGCAGCSAGACTGAACGAACCGTATGGTGTTGTATTGARGCCCTTTGCTTTGGTTACTTTCATTTGGGCTTCAAATGAAAGTGACTCGCCCGCCGGGGCGAGACCCGGCAGCAGCCTCACGCAGTGAACAAATC
>NZ_JBFUGW010000438.1:0-3556 GCF_056402735.1 Rhizobacter sp. P3_C12 | reverse complement strand
GGCGCCAGCTCGCGGCGGTTCACCGCGTTGTCCATCGCGACGCGGTCAGCCTGCTCGCGAGCCAGCCGGGCACGCTCGCGCGCCAGCTCGCCGTCGGCGCCGCGGCCCGCGGCCTGCTCGCGCAGGTGCTTCGTGTACGCGCGCAGCCAAGTTGCCGCCGGCTGGCCAGCCAGCAAGATGCCGCGAGTGAGCAGGTCACTGACGACGGGCTGGGTCACGCCGACCAGGTCGCCGAACTGCTCTTGCGTGACCGGATGCGAGAGCGGCGAAGACAGCATGTCCTGTGGGTCTCCCATGGATATAACCCCCTTAGGAACGCCCCGCAACTGCGGTGCAAACGGGGTTCGAATTACCCTTGACCGACCTCTCCCGGGAGGACCCGATGAGGGGGGTGGGGGGTGGGGTCGAGGCCGTCGCCGATCGAGGTGAGAACGTCATGCGCCCTGCCCTCCGCTCGACAGCCCGAGCTTCGCGAGCTGCTTCTGCATGCGCTGCTCGTAGTGCGACTTGAAGCGCGCATCGATGACACGCTGCGCCGTGCCGACGAAGTCGAAGCGTCGGCCGTAGCGCGTGCCGTTGACGAACAGCAGCACCGGCTTCACCGCACTGCCCGCGCTGAAGCGATACCGCGCCCACACGCCGCGCCGCAGGTGCTGCATCTTGTCGCCGTGCTTCCACGATCCGCGGCCCTGCCTCGACTCGCCGCCGTGCGCAACGAAGTACTCGACCTTGGTGCGCTTGGCCTTCGAGCGCTTCGAGCTGGTCGCGTTGGCGTCCGASCCCGCGAGGTTGAAGGCCTGCAGCTGGCTCAGGATCTGCACGATCTGCCCGCGCCCCATGTTGCCGTAGGCATCGAGCTTGGCGGCCGAGCCCGGCACCGCCCGTTCGTTCTTGCGCATCAGCCCGGCCTGCACGAGGATCTCCTCGAAGCGCTTCAGCGGACGGTTGCCGCCCTCGATCTGCGGCAGCAGGTAGTGCGCCCGCGACGTGCCGTCCTTCAGCCACACCATCGCCTGCAGCTTGGTCCGCGTGGCAAAGGTCGTGCGCAGTGCCCGCAGCGTGAAGGCGGTAGGGTTGTCGAACCGGTCGCGGATCTCCGCCACCTGCGCGTCGCGCACCTCGCGCGTCGTGTCGTTGATGGCCTGCGCCATCACGTTCGGATGCTCCTGCTGCAGCTCGCCGAARGCCTTCGCGATCTGCGCCGCATCGAAGCGGATGTTCATCGTCAACATGTCTTCTCCCTCGGTCTGGTCGCGATTCAGTTCAGCCCGCCGCCGCGTTGCTTGCTCAGCGCCTTCATGGGTGGCGGCCCCTCCCAATCCGAGAAGCGCTGGTAGGCGCCGTCGAAGCTGAAGTTCAGCGTGTCGGTCGGGCCGTTCTTGTGCTTGACCACCAGCAGCTCGGCGTGGAACTTGTTGGCCTCGGTCGGCGCCCGCCGGTGCTCGCGGTGCAGCAGCCCGATCAGGTCGGCCGCGCCCTCGATGTCGCCGCTGTCGCGCAGGTCGCTCATCTGCGGCATGCCGGTCGAACGCTTCTCCGAGTCGCGGTTCAACTGCGACAGCAAGATGACCCAGACGCCGAATTCCTTCGCCGCCCGCTTCAGGCCGTTGGCGATCTTCCCCAGCTCCTGGTTCCGGTTGTCGCCGTCGCCCTCCATCAGTTGGAGGTAGTCGATGATCACGAGGTCGAGCTTCTTGTGCCGGCGCTTGACCTGCTGGATCTTGCGACGCACGTCCATGATGCTGAGCGCCGCCTGGTCGTCCATCGCGATGTGCAGCTTCCCGAGCGCGTCGATGCCTTCGCTGACGCCCTCCCACATGCTCTCCGGCGCGTTGCGCGGATTGCGCAGGTCCGCGAGGTTCACGCGCCCGGCTGCTGCCACCTGTCGGGCCGTCAGCGAGTTCAAGCTGTCTTCCTGCGTCAGCATCAGCACGTAGTGCTTGCGGCCCACGTTGCGGCTGAGCGTCAGGCATATGGCCGTCTTCCCCATGCTCGGCCTGGCGCCGATCACCCACAGCTCGCCCGGCCGGCCGCCGCCCGCGGTGCAGTGGTCCAGATCCTTCAGTCCGGTCTGGATGGTCGTTTCCTTGCCGTCGTAGCGCTGCTGTAGGTCGTCGAGGTAGCTCACGACCAGCTCGCTGATGTCGCGCGGCTCGTTGCGCTCCGCTACGGCGTTCAGCGCCATCAGCTTCGTGATCATCTGGTCGATCACCTGGTCGACCGGCTGCGGCTTGCCATCGGCGCCGTGCGCGCCGCGCATGACCTCGTCGGCGACCGCCGCGCCCAGGCGCATCACCTCGCGTTCCCGCCAGCGCTCGACGATCAGCTCGGCGTGCCTCGCCGCGGCCCGGCTGTTCGTCACCGACTGCAGCAGTTGGTTCAGGTACACCATGCTGTGGCCGCCGCGGTCGTGGACGGTTATGAGGTCGGCCAGCTTGCCGGCCATGAGCAGCTCGCTGATCGTCTCGTAGATCGCCCGGTGRTCGCSCTGGTAGAAGTGCTCCGGCTTCAAGATCGTGCCGACCACCTCGAARGCCTGGTTGTCGAACAGCAGCGAGCCCAGCACGCTGTGCTCKGCYTCCTCGCTGTGCGGRGCGCTGTGGGGCACRYYGAAGGCTTCGGGRCGCCGGCTCATGCGGACTCCCCTTGCYGCGCCAGCATCACGGCTTCGGCCTGCCGGCCCTGSGTCGTCAGGTAGGCCTCATCGCCGCCTGGCGGGATCTGCCACAGGCGGAACCAGTTGCCCTGCACGCTCTGCAGGAACGTCTTGCGCCAGTCGCGCTGCCGCTTGCCCTGCTCCATGCGCCGCGCCTTGAACTCGTGCCAGTGCAGTTGCAGGATGTCCTGCCCGATGCGGGCTTGCTCGCAGTAGGYGAAGACCGGGTCGTCCTCGGGGATCACCTGCTCGCCTTTGGCTCGGCAGTCGGCRATGAAGTCGCGMAGGCTCACSAGCGGCCTGCAGTCCTCCGTGTCGTCTTCCGTCAAGACCGCATTGCGCTTGCGGCTGGCCCGATCCGCTGCGGTGTCATCGCTGGCCCGAACGCCGGCATCGRCCTGAACCCTTGAGCGAGGTTCTTCAGCCCCAGAAGGGGGTTGGGGGTATCTTGTATTCAAAGGTTCATTGATGGTTAGGGGGCACGTGGTGCCGGTCTGACCGGCATCTGGTGCCGGTATGCGGCACGTGGTGCCGGTCACCGCATGCGGCATCTCGTGCCGCTCACCGGCATCTGGTGCCGCTTGCCGGCACGTGGTGCCGGTCWGCGACCGCGACATGGAGYGGTGATGGGCGGCACCTCGTGCCGGGTCGCGTGGGCTCGATTGAGCARATCCGTGGGCCGGGCCTGCGGACCGCAGCARGGCCTCGAAGGCGCCTGCGGTCGGGGCGAAGGCGTCCTCCGCTTCAGCGGCTTCGGCACGYGCCTGGGCTCGGGCTTGCGCCTGTGCCTCGCAGATGGCCTGGATGCGGTGCAGCGCCAGCGTGTAGACGTTGGAGCGCTTGCGCCCGAGGCCGACCGCCATCAGCCCTTGCTCCTCCAGCCAACGCACGGCGTTGCGC
>NZ_JBFUGW010000437.1:0-3566 GCF_056402735.1 Rhizobacter sp. P3_C12 | reverse complement strand
CGCCTGGCGAGCGCCCTGCAGCGCCTCGCCGATGTCGCGCGCGGTCACCTCCAGCGGCCGCGCGTAGCGCTGCGCCACCGCGGCCAGCCCGGCACCGATGCGCGCCGCGGGCAGCTGGCTCACCACGTCGACCGCCTCGTTGGCGGCGCTCGCGGCAATGCGCAGCACGTCGCCATCGCTGTCGGCGCTGCGCACCGGGCGGCCGGCCGGCAGCCGGCGCACCATGTGCAGCACCTCGTCGTTCAAGCCCCAGTGGCGCGCCACGGCGGCGCCCAGCAGTTCGCTGTCGACGCCGAGCACCGCGAACGACGCGCCCTCTTCCGTCATGCCCGGCTGCTCGGCCTCGCCCGGCTCGGCAGGCGGGATCGGCTGCATCAGCTGGCGGATCTGTTCGGCTTCATCGGGGAAGTGGTACTGCACCATCAGGCGGCCCAGGTTCTGCAGCGTCGCGATCAGGTAGATCACCTCGGGGTCGTAGCCCGCCGGGCGCAGCACCTGCGCGGTGTGGCCGGCCAGGCGCACGCGGTCCATCAGCTTCTGCAAGGCATCGGCATGCACGGGCGACAGCGGCCCGGGCCACGGCCGCAGCACCGCGGCCGCACTGCGCACGCCCTTCAGCCCCATCAGCGCGACCGCGCGGCGGATCGTCAGCACCGGGCCGTTGCCGGAAATCTGCGTGCCCTGCACCTGCGCCGAATTGACGGTGCGCAGCAGCTCGAAGCTGAGCGCCATGTCCTGCAGGATCTGCTGGGCGATCTCGTCGGTGCGCTGGCCCTCGGCCATCGCGAGCCGGCCCACGCGCTGCGCAACGCCGGGGGCCGCCGGCAGGTGGCCGATGCTGCGCATGCGGTCGATCAGCAGCGCGATCGCGCCGCCGCTGTCCTGCGCATCGGTCTCGCGCCAGCCCGACATCGCGCGCAGCAGGGTGCGGGCGCTGTGATAGCGCTGGCGCTCCTGGCGGTCGGTCGCGCGGTTGGCGATGGCGCGCAGCGCATCGGGAATCGGCTTCGGCGTGCCCCAGGGCAGGCGGATGATCTCGCGGCCGGTCGGCGGCAGGCGCTCGATCACGCGGGCGGTGTCGGGTTCGTCGAGCGCCGGCTGGCCGCACAGCAGCTGGTGCAGCACCAGGCCGGCACAGAGCACGTCGCGCTCGGCCGCGAGGCGGGAGGCGCGCAGCTGGTTCGGGTCCATCGGCATCGCGCGGTCGTGGGCGCGGTCGGCGGCGGCCGCCTCGCCGGTGGCGGGCGGTGCCGAGGCGACGGCCAGCGCCATCACGCGCACCGTGCCCTGCTCGCTGAGCAGCACGTGGTGCAGTTGCAGGTCGCGGTGCGCCACGCCGGCTTCATGCGCGAAGGCCAGGCCTTCCAGCGCCTGGATCATCCAGCCCACCGCTTCGTTGGCCGTCAGCCCGGGCGTGGCCGCGAGCCGTTCGGCCAGCGTGCTGCCGAGCGCGCGGTCGACCGCGACGTACGGCCAATGGTCCTGCACGCCCACTTCGATCACGTGGGCCAGGTTCGGGTGGTCGAGCCGGGCGGCGAGCCTGGCGTCGCGCGTCCAGGCCTCGAGGCCGGCTGCGTCGGCGGGCTGCACGCGCGGCAGCGTCAGCATCACCTCCTGCGAGGCGCGCGGGTCGAACGCGAGCCACACCATGCTGCGGTCGCTCTTGCCCAGCAGCTGACGCAGCTGATAGCGCCCGAACGCGCGTGTCGGCGCGGTCTTGGCGGCAGGAGTCTCCGGAACGGACATGAGCGAGGCGCGATGTGACGAAGTTGCCTTATTGGACGACCGAATGCCGCATCGTGGTGCGCTGATGAACCCGGAAAAGCCGTGCCAATTTCAGACGGCGAGGCTGCTTTTCGTGCGTCAGATGTCGAGCTCGACGACCTCGCCGGTGCCGCCGATCAGCGCACAGCGCACCGGCTCGCCGGGCTGCAGCGCCTGCACCGCGTCGCGGTAGCGCTGCATCTGCTCGTGGTAGGCCTGCTGCGCCTGCGGCTTGTGGGCGAGCTTGTAGTCGAGCACCCACCAGACGCGCCGGCCGCCTTCGTCCAGCGCCACCAGCCGGTCGATGCGCAGCGGCTGGTCGCCCTGCGCCACCGCGACCTCGTTGCCCGCCCACAGCAGGCCGCTGCGGTCGAAGAAGCGGCGGCCGCTCGCGTGCTGCAGCATCGTCGATGCGATGCGCAGCACCTCGCGCGGCGGGCTGTCGAACGCGGCCGCGGCGGCCGTGGCCAGTGCCTCCAGGTCGGCCTCGCCGGCGGCGCCGGTCGCCCATTCCAGCGTGCGGTGCACCGCCTGGCCGAGGCGCGAGGCGCGGTCGTCGCGTGCCGTGAAGGAAGCAGCGGGCGCCACGTCGACCGCCACCGGCACCTCCGGCAGCCCCGGCAGCGCGAACGCCCCCTGCCCGGCCGCGGCCGATGCCACGTCGACCGGCAGCCAGGCCGCCACCAGCGCCTCGACGCGCTGCCACCACGACGCGCCGGGCGCCGCGATGTGCGGCTCGGTGCGGCTGAACACCACCTGCTCGCGCGCCCGGGTCATCGCGACGTAGAGGCCGTTCAGCTCCTCGCGCTGGCGCGCCACCTGCTCGGCCAGCATCGCCGGCGCCAGCGACGGCGGCACGTCGCCCTCGGAGTAGACGAAGGCACAGCGCGCCGGCCGGTCCAGCTCGACCGGCCAGTCGACCAGCACGGTGGCGGTCTCGGTGCCGGCCCGCTCGGGGGCGCTGTCCATGATGAAGACGACACGCGCCTCCAGCCCCTTGGCGCCGTGCACCGTCAGCAGCTGCACCGCGTTGCGCTGCGCCGGCGGCGCCACCTTCAGCGCGCGGCGCTTCAGTGCGCGCACGAAGTTGTACGRCGTCGCATAGCGCGCGCCGTCGAGCGTCAGCGCCTGGCCGAGCAGCGCGTCGATCGCATTCAGCGCCGCGGCCCGCTGCTCCGGCGGCACGACCGCCGCGACGCGTTCTCGATACGCGCCCTCGGCGACGATGCGGTCCAGCAGGTCGTGCGGCGGCAGTTCGCGCGCGGCCTGCAGCCAGGCCGGCAACAGCCGCTGCGCCCGTTGCAGCGCCGGCTGGCCGTCGTGCCGGCCGGCCAGCAGCGCAGCGAACCAGTCGCCGCCCGCGGCCGCCTGCTGCGCCAGCGCGATCAGCTCATCGTCGCCGGCACCGAACAGCGGGCTGCGCAGCGCCTGTGCGAGCGACAGCCGGTGCTGCGGCGAGGCCAGCGCATCCAGCATCGCGATCAGGTCGCGCACCTCGGGCGCATCCATCAGCGACTGGTCCTCGACCGCGGCAGCCGGCAAATGCCGCGCCTGCAGCGCCTGCGCCACCAGCCGCAGCGACGCGCGCTTGCGGCACAGCACGAAGACCTCGCCCGCCGCCACCGCGCCGCTGCCCACCAGCTCGCCGATCGCCTGCGCGACCCAGCGCGCCTCTTGTTCGCGCAGCACCTCTTCGGGCTCGTGGCGCGGCGTGGCCAGGCTGTCGCGCCACAGCAGCCGGCCTTCGTCGCCCGCGGCGGCCTCGCGCGGCGGGCGCGCCACCGGCGGCAGCGCGCGCACGC
>NZ_JBFUGW010000436.1:0-3580 GCF_056402735.1 Rhizobacter sp. P3_C12 | reverse complement strand
CAAGAAGGTCAGCTATCGCGGGCTGGCCAAGAACGGGGCGCGCATGTACAGCCTGTTCGCGCTGGCCAACCTCATGATCGCCAAGAGGCCGCTGCTCAGGCCTGCAGGGGTCAGTGCGCCCTGAAGGTTAAGACGAGCTCGCCAATCATTCGAAATCCACGCAAACGTGCGCTCGCCGCGGTGCAATGCATTCGCAGAGAAGCTGTCGGCTCCAGACATTGAATTGATCAGCTCATCCCTAGAAGGAACTGCTCCTGGACATCGCGCGGCCGCCAGGTCAGGATTGCCATGAAGACGCAACGTTCGAGATCACTGAGGAGATCGTGTGCTCGACCTGTCCCACGAAAAATTGGGCTTGGCACAACATGCGATCGTCCTCGCGAGCTGAACCCGCCACGCTTGACTTGGATGGAAGCCGTGTAGTCAGCGCCCGCGCCCTGGCCGGACATGCGCTTTCTGGAAGAGGCATTCATGCCATCGCCCGCTTTCGACCACCGGCATGCGGCTCTGGAGAACGCAAGGCAGGGTTGTCCTGCGGCTTGTTGACCAATGATGCTAGGAACACCATCAGCTCACCATTGCTCTCCGCCAACTGAAACTCGCCACCGTTCTGCTCAAAAGCCAGCCGCAGTTGCGACCGCTTTGCTGATCTCTTGGAAGTCACGATGAAGAGCTGCGAGCACAGCCGATCGAGATGCCACTTGCTCATGGCTGCCCTCGATTCAGGCGGCGTTCATAGACGTCTGAGCAGATGACGGATCCTGTTAGGCGATCGGTCACGAGGACCACGTTTAGTACCGCGTGATCCATCAGACATACGCAGAAGGGCCGGATGAACTCCTCTTGCGAATGAATGTCTCTCGCTGGTAGCTTCTTGAGGGCTTGTACTTCCTGTGAATGGGACTTTTTCTTGGCAAAAGTGGTCCATGGCGCCCCTACAGGCACCATCGATTTCTTGGCTGACATGGTTTCCCCGCTTTCGGGCCGAGCGAATTCCTCGCGTCGACGCGAATCTACAAAATGAGACTAAGCGGGGATTGACTACACGCGAATGCGCGATAGGATTGCTATTGTGTCAACGCCTTGGTCCCCGCCGGGTGTGCATAGAATGCCTGCGAGCTGCAACTCGTGGGCATTCGTCTTTATGGCGGTCGTTTAATCCGTAGAACGATCTCATAGATCCTCCTTGATGCCCAACGCAACTGCGATGCGGTGCGATTCGCCCCGGTAGCACTTTCGCTCCCCGGCCAGAACCGCATAGACGAGCTTGATTTCAAAGTCGTTTTCCTTTGCCCAATTTGCGATGGTGATGCCGCGGCTGCGAAAATCGCCTCGGGCTTCTTGAAAAGTTTTTAATACCTTGGTTTCTTTTTTCATGACGAGATCCCTCACGCTCCTTCGTCCACGAATCAACAGCAAGAGAAACAAGATCTCGTTGAGAATCGATTCTGTAGATTTCAGTGGAGAAGTCAAACGGTTGTTTCGAGTTACACGGAGTCTTGTAGACTCCAGTGGTGTATTGAATATCTAGAAAACCATCAAATAAATCTCCATTTCTCTGTGTTCACCTCTGCGTGCGGCGCGAATAGCAGCAGCAAATGAGATATCAACTACGCGACGGTATGTGAACGTTGCAAAAATGCGACTCCTACAAGTCAAGCCGCCGCTGTGGCGAGAGGTAGGCCACGCCAGTCGGCAGGTTGGCCTCGATCCAAGACTTGTCATTGAGCTGCAACCACCTCACGTGCGGACCGCACTTCTGGAAGTAGTCGCTGCGCAGTGCATTCGGATCTGCCTCGCGGAACGCGAGCACGGCGAGGCGTGATTCGGCCTTTCGACGCGCCAACTTGGCCTCGCGCCACATCTCATGCAGAGCCTTGTCACGGCGTACCCAGCGCTCCGCCTCATCCCTAGTCATGTCGCAGGCCTTGCAGGCGTCAGCCAAGAAGTGGTGGAAGCGCAGCGCCTCGTAGAGGCGCTGGGGAGCTCGGCTGCGTCGCGCAGCTGGAATGCCGGTCAGGCCGTGCACCGTCACACGGCCTGCGGCTTCCGCGTACTCCGCATCCAAGGAAACCGAGTCGCATGGGCCGGACGAACTAAGCAAGATGGCCCACTTCGTTGGATGCGTGGCGCGCCGGTCAACAAGGACCTCTCGGATCCAGCGCGCGTCGTGCGGCAGGCTCGCAAAATGTGCAGCGCCTGTGGCGACAAGCCTGAGGACTCGCAGTTCGTTGAATCGATTGAGGTCCGCGGAGGTTGTTGTGATGTCGGTGATTGCAAACCCAGTTTGGGCGAGGCGACTGCGGACCAGCACGCCTAAGGCAGGTACAGAGAGCGTTGTCTTGGAGCTGAGCCAGACCACGGCCCGCGCCAAGTTCAACAAAATGGTCAAGCTTTCCTTCGACAGGTCATGCGAACGGCGTGTGGATGCCGGCTCGCTGGGCAATGCCCATTCATTCGAACCAGCGCGGAGATCGAGCGACGCAAGCGGCGCGCTATGCCTCAGGCAAGCCCACATCCCGGGCCACTGTTGCTCATTGCGCCAGACTGGAACGCCCTTCCTCAGGTCCTCATCCAGGCAGTCCCGGCAATGCCGCAGAAAGATCCGGTTCGGCAGCGCGTTCCACCTCATCCCGGGCGCCTGTTGCACGCCCTTCATCGGCGCTAGAGTCGACTGACGCAAGACCTTGTCTTGCCAGCCCCGATCGGTGAACGGCCAGACAGCAGCCAGCACCGTGCGCTGCCTCAAGAGCTCCAGCGAGGGGCGAATTGCGCCGCCGCTCACCTGCTCAAGATGACCGAGGCCGACCGGAAAGTCGTGGAGGCTCGACGCGCGGCGGTGTCCCAAGAGCTCGACAGCGGTGGACTTGCTGTCTGACCTACCTGATAGACGGTGATAGCGGGCGCAGATTGAGAACAACGTCTCAGTTTCGGATGCTGGGCTTGGCAATCTGAGCTCTAGCACTCGTGTTCGATCGAGGTCCATCGAGCGTCTCCAGGCTGTTGGGAGGAATGCGTCATGCGCTTCATTGCGGAGTGGTTGGACGAGGCTGGGCTAAGCCCTTGTTTTCACAAGGCCCGGATTGCGGAGTGACTTGTTTGTGTGTGGAGTCGATTGATCGACATAGCGCGAGCGGGTGCGTGCCGCGCTGCAGAACAGCGGCCTGGCCTTCCCGCACAACAAGCGCATCACCGTGAACCTGGCGCCGGCCGACCTGCCGAAGGAGTCGGGCCGCTTCRACCTGCCGATCGCGCTCGGCATCGTCGCGGCGCAGGGCGGGCTCGACCTGCAACGCCTCGCGCGCTTCGAGTTCGCCGGCGAGTTGTCGCTCGCCGGCGACCTGCGGCCGGTGCGCGGCGCGCTGGCGATGGCGCTCGCGCTGCAGACACAGGGCACGCCCGCGCGCGCGCTGGTGCTGCCGGCGGCGAATGCCGAAGAGGCCGCGCTGGTCCCAGGCATCGAGATCCACGGCGCCCGGCACCTGCTCGAGCTGGTGCAGGCGCTGCGCCCGGACGACCCCGACGACGCCACGCCGCGCGAGCCGCTGCCGCGCGCGCTGCCACCGCGCCCGGGCCCGGG
>NZ_JBFUGW010000435.1:0-3622 GCF_056402735.1 Rhizobacter sp. P3_C12 | reverse complement strand
GGGCGGGCCGCCTGGGTCACCGCCTTGGCCGGCTGGGCGACCGGCGCCGGCGCGGCGGCATGCGCCGCCGACAGCTTGAACACCGCCACGTTTGCCAGCAACTGGGCGGCCTGCCCCTTCAGGCTCTCGGCCGCGGCCGCGCTTTCCTCGACCAGCGCCGCATTCTGCTGCGTCGCCCGGTCCATCTGCGTGACCGCCTCGCCGACCTGGCTGACGCCGGCCGACTGCTCGATGCTCGCCGACGTGATCTCGCCCATGATGTCGGTCACGCGGCGGATCGAGGCGACCACCTCGGCCATCGTCGTGCCGGCCTCGTCGACCAGCGCCGTGCCCTGCTCGACGCGCTCGACACTGGTCGAGATCAGCGTCTTGATCTCCTTCGCGGCATCGGCGCTGCGCTGCGCCAGGCTGCGCACCTCCCCGGCCACCACCGCGAAGCCGCGGCCCTGCTCGCCGGCACGCGCCGCCTCCACCGCAGCATTCAGCGCCAGGATGTTGGTCTGGAACGCGATGCCGTCGATCGTGCCGATGATGTCGGCAATGCGCCGCGACGAGTCGTTGATGCCCTTCATCGTGTCGACGACGCGGCTGACGACTTCGCCGCCGGACACCGCGACGCTCGACGCGCTCATCGCCAGCTGGTTGGCCTGGCGCGCGTTGTCGGCGTTCTGCTTGACCGTGCTCGACAGCTGCTCCATCGACGCGGCCGTCTCTTCGAGCGCGCTCGCCTGCTGTTCGGTGCGGCTGCTCAGGTCGTTGTTGCCCTGCGCGATCTGCGAGCTGGCCGTGGCCACGCCATCGGCGTTCTGGCGCACGCCGCCGACGATGCCGCGCAGCTTGTCCTGCATGTCGCCGAGCGCCTTCAGCAGCTGGCCCATTTCGTCGGTGCCGCTCGCGTGGATCGGCTGGCTCAGGTCGCCATCGGCGATGCGGTTCGCATCGGCCACCGCCTGCGCCGCGGCGCGGGCCAGGCCGCCCGACAGGAACCAGGCGATCGCGAGGCCGAGTGCAGTCATCACGACCAGCCCGGCGATCAGCGCCGTGCGCGAGGATTCGTAGGTCTTCTGGCCCTCGGCCGCGGCGGCCATGCTGCCGGCGCTGTTCAGCTCGACCAGCTTGACGAGCAGCGCACGGGCGTCGGTGTACGACTGGCCGCCCGGTCCGTTCAACAGCTTCTTGATGCCGGCGGTGTCCATTTCCTTGGCCATGCGCAGCAGCTCGGGACCGATCGCCTGGTAGCTCTTCCACTGCTGCGTGAACTGCTCGTACAAGGCCTTCTCTTCCGGCGAGCTGACCATCGCCTGGTAAGCGGCGCGGTGGGTCTCGATGTTGCCTTCCACCTTCTTCAGCGAAGCCTCGATCGGCTCGGCCTCGAGCGAGGTGTCGATCAGCGCGAGGCGCAGGCGCACCACGCGGTACGACGCGAGATCGGTGTTCAGTTCACCGAGCGCGCGCACGCTCGGCAGCCAGTTGGTGGCGATGTCGGCGGCATTCGCGTTGACATGGCCCAGGCGGCCGATCGCCAGCAGGCTTTGCAGCAGCGCGATCGCGAGGACCAGGCCGAAGCCGCCGATCAGCTTGGTGCGGATGCTGAGGTTGTTCAGGTTCATGGCAGACAGTCCGGAGGCTTCAGAAGGTTTCCCAGTCGTCGCTCGGCGCGGCGCTGGCGGCCGGCTTGCTGGCGACCACGGCGGGTTGCGGTTCGGCGCGCGGGGCCAGGGTGGCGGCCACCGGCTTCGGTTCGACGCGGGCGGGTGCCACGGGCTTGGCCGCCGTCGCGGTGGGGGCAAGCTTGGCAGCCGGCTTGGGCGCCGTCACGGCCGGCAGGGCCGGCGCGGCGACCGGCTGCGCCACCAGGTTCTCGCCTGCCTCCAGGCGGAAGGTCGCGACCACCGAGGCCAGGCGCTTGGCCTGGTCGCGCAGGCTCTCGGCCGCGGCAGCCGATTCCTCGACCAGCGCAGCATTCTGTTGCGTCATCTGGTCGAGTTGAGTGACCGCCGTGTTGACCTGCCCGATGCCATCGCTCTGCTCCGACGACGCGGCGGTGATCTCGCCGATGATGTCCGAGACGCGCTGCACCGAGCCGACGATCTCGTTCATCGTCTTGCCCGCATCCGCCACCAGGCGCGAGCCGGCCTCGACGCGGTCGACGCTGGCGCCGATCAGGCCCTTGATCTCCTTCGCCGCCTGCGCGCTGCGCTGCGCCAGGCTGCGCACTTCGCTGGCGACCACCGCGAAACCGCGGCCCTGCTCGCCGGCGCGGGCCGCTTCCACGGCTGCGTTCAGCGCCAGGATGTTGGTCTGGAACGCGATGCCATCGATCACGCCGATGATGTCGCTGATCTTCTTCGAGCTGGCATTGATCTCGTCCATCGTCGAGACCACCTGGGCGACGACCGAGCCGCCGCGCGCCGCGACCTCGGCGGCCGACGAGGCCAGCTGGTTCGCCTGGCGGGCCGAGTCGGCGCTCTGCTTGACGGTGCCGGTCAGCTGCTCCATCGACGACGCGGCCTGCTGCAGGTTCGACGCCGTCTGTTCGGTGCGCACGCTCAGGTCGTGGTTGCCGGTCGCGATCTCGCCGGAGGCGGTGGAGATGCTGTCGGTGCTCTGGCGCACCTGGCTCACCGTCGTGCGCAGCGAGCGCACCATCTGCGACAGCGAATCGAGCAGGCTGCCCGGCACCGACTGGCTCAGGTCGACCGACAGGTTGCCGCGCGCGACCTCGCCCATCACCGCCACCGCGTCGCTCGGCTCGCCGCCGATCTGGCGCAGCACGCTGCGGGCGATCACGATGCCCAGCGCGCCGATGCCGGCCAGGATCAGCAGCGTGATCAGCAGGCCTTGCACCGCGGTGTCGCGCACCTGCACGTCGACGTCGTCCATGTACAGGCCCGAGCCGACCAGCCAGCCCCAGTTCTTCAGCTGCATCACGTACATCAGCTTGGGCACCGACTCGGTCGTGCCGGGGCGCGGGAAATCGGTCATCAGGTAGGCGCGGCCGTCCTTGCTGGCGCGCAGCACGTCGATCTCGCCCTGGATGATGTCCAGGCCCTTGCTGTCCTTGACCTTGCCGATCATCGGCTGGCCGTCCCACTCGGGCTTCAGCGGGTGCATCACCGCGGAGCCGTCCATCGAGAAGATGTAGAGGTAGTCCTTGGCCTCGGCGCCGTAGCGGGCCACGCGGATCGCGTCGCGGGCCGCCTTCTGCGCGTCTTCCTTGCTCATCGTGCCGGCCGCGGCCTTGGCCTCGAAGCCGGCCGCGATGCTGTACGCGGCCTCGACCGCCGTCACCAGCTGGCCCTTGCGCCCTTCGACGATCTGGCTGCGCATGCGCAGGCTGGACGCGACGGTCAGCAGGATCAGCGCCAGGATCGAGGCGCCGACCAGCAGGCCGATCTTGCGTTTGAAGGACAGGTTCATGGGGGCACCTCGGGTAGAGCGGGAGATTCAGTGGGCCGGCCGGCTCAGTGCGCCTGCAGCCGGAAGCTGCCGACGGCCTGCGACAGGCGCGCGGCCTGCTCCTTCAGGCTGTCGGCGGCGGCGGCGCTCTCTTCGACGAGCGCCGAGTTCTGTTGCGTCATCTGGTCGAGCTGGTTGACGGCGGTGTTGATCTGGCCGATGC
>NZ_JBFUGW010000434.1:0-3648 GCF_056402735.1 Rhizobacter sp. P3_C12 | reverse complement strand
GACCTGCTGAAGGCGCGCGTCGATGCGGCGCTGTCGGCGAGCGACACCGTCGATGCGCTCAGCAGCCGGCTGTTCGAGGCGCTCGGCGACCGCACGCTGGCCGACGACGCGCTGCTGCCGTCGACCGGCGTGTCGCACGAATGGGAGAAGCTGCTGTCGGCCGCCTTCATCCGCACGCCGGACGGCAGCTACGGCACCCGCTGCTCGACGCTCGTGATCACCGAGCGCGTCAACAAGCGGCTCGTCACGCACGTGCTCGAACGCACCTACGGCGCCGCCGGCGGCATGGCGCTGCTGCGCCGCTCGACGCTGAAGGACTGGCCGCCCCGCTACAGCGAAGAGCCGCCGGCCGAGGCCCCGGTCCAGGGCAGCGTCGACGAGGCCGAAGAGCCGTCGGGCGGCACCGAGGCCGCGCCCCGCAAGCGGCGGGTGCGCAGCCTGCTGAAGCCCGAGCGGCCGCGCCGCCAGCGGACGGTGGCCGGCTGACTCAGAGGCTGCGCACCATCTCGACGTGCGGGATGTCGACTTCCTCGAACACCGGCCCGCGCGGCGCGAACCCGGCCCGCGTGTAGAACGCCTCGGCCGAGGTCTGCGCATGCAGCACTGCTTCGCGGTAGCCCTGCTCGCGCGCCGCCTTCATCAGCGCATCGAGCACCGCCCGGCCGACGCCGCTGCCGCGCATCGCCTGCGTCACCGCCATGCGGCCGATCTTCGCGACGCCGGGCACGTGCTCCAGCAGCCGGCCGGTGGCGAGCGCCGCGCCGAAATGGTTGTACGCGACGGCGTGGATGCAATCGGCATCGGCGTCGTCCCATTCGCGCTCCGGCGGGATCTTCTGCTCCTCGACGAACACCTCGGTGCGGATGCGCTGCGCATCGCGGCCGAGCTCGGCCCAGGAGCCGACGCGCACCTCCACCATCGGCTTGCCGGCCTCGAAATCCTGCAGCAGCTCGCGCAGCTCCTGCGGCACCGGCTTCGAGCTGTGCGCGACCGGATCGGCGAACACGTAGACCAGCTCGGCGCGGACCAGCAGCTGGTCCTGCCGGAAAGCGGCCGCGCTGAACACCATCGACGAGGTGCCGATGCGCCCGCAGCGCACGCCGATGTCGAGCACGTCGTCGTAGCGCGCCGAGCCTTCGTACTCGAGCGTGGACTTGCGCACGAACAGGTCGCCGCCGAGATAGTGCATCGTCGACGCGTACGGCATCGCGAGCGCCCGCCAGTAGCCGGCGACCGCGGTATCGAAGTACATCAGGTAGTGGCCGTTGAAGACGATCTGCTGCAGGTCGACCTCGGCCCAGCGCACGCGCAGCCGCTCGAGGAATCGGAAATCGGTGCGTTTCATGACAGCAAGGCCTTCTTCAGTGCGGCGGCGATGGCGTCCTGCGCGGCGACGGCTTCGTCGAGCTCGCGCGCCATCTTGATGAAATCGTGCGTGACGCCGCGGTACAGCTCCAGCTCGACGGCGACGCCGGCGGCGCGCAGCCGGTCGGCATAGGCCACGCCCTCGTCGACCAGCGGATCGCATTCGGCCAGCACCACGCAGGCCGGCGCGACGCCGTCGAGGTCGGGGGCGTTCAGCGGCGCGAAGCGCCAGTCGCCGCGGTCGGCATGATCGATGTAGTGGCCGAAGAACCACTCGATGCCGCGCGCATCGAGCAGGAAGCCTTCGGCGAACTCGCGGTGCGACGGCGTGTCGGCGTACGCCGTCGTGCCGGGCGTGATCAGCACCTGCAGCGCGAGCGGCAGGCCGATGTCGCGCGCGTGGATCGCGCTGACTGCGGCCAGCGTGCCGCCGGCGCTGTCGCCGCCGATGGCCATGCGGCGGGCGTCGAGCCCCATCGTCTCGGCGCGTGCGGCGAGCCAGCCCAGCGCGGACCAGGCGTCGTTCACCGCGGTCGGGAAGCGATGTTCCGGCGCGAGCCGGTAGTCGAGCGCGACCACCGCGGTGCCGCTGCGCAGCGCGAACTGGCGGCACAGGCTGTCGTGGGTTTCCAGGTTGCCGATCGTGAAGCCGCCGCCGTGCAGGTACATCATCAGCGGCAGCCGGCCGGCCGACGGCGCGTAGAGCCGGGCCCGCAACGGCGTGCCGTCGCTCGCCGGCAGCGTGAAGTCCTCGACCCGCGCGAGCGATGCGCGCGGCGGGTCGATGGTCTCGGCGGCTGCGGTGTAGACCTCGCGGGCCTGCGCGACCGGCATGGTGTGGAACGGGGGGCGCTTGGCGCGGCCGATGCGATACAGCAGGCTGCTCATCGCGGGGGTCAGGGGATGCGAGCTCACGGGGGGCGAGTGTGCCAGAGCATACTGGCCGATCCCATCGCAACATTGCGCAACGCCCCGCACCGCCATGGCCTTCATCTATTACCTCACGCAGATCCAGCTCGACTTCGGCGCGGTGAAGCTGCTGCCGGCCGAATGCGAGCGCATCGGCATCCGCAAGCCGCTGGTCGTCACCGATGCCGGGGTGCGCGCGGCCGGAGTCCTCCATCAAGCGCTGGCCGCACTGGGCGACCTGCCGCACGCGGTGTTCGACGGCACGCCGTTCAACCCGACCGAGGCGGCGGTGCGCTCCGCGGTGCAGGCCTGGCGCGAGCACGGCTGCGACGGGCTGATCGCGGTCGGCGGCGGCTCGAGCATCGACCTGGCCAAGGGCGTCGCGATCGCCGCGACGCACGACGGCCCGATGAAGACCTACGCCACCATCGAAGGCGGCAGCACGAAGATCACCGACCGCGTCGCGCCGGTGATCGCGGTGCCGACCACGGCGGGTACCGGCAGCGAGGTCGCGCGCGGCGCGATCGTGATCGTCGACGACGGCCGCAAGCTCGGTTTCCACAACTGGAACCTGATGCCGCGCGCCGCCATCTGCGACCCGGCGCTGACGCTGGGCCTGCCGCCGCTGCTGACGGCCGCGACCGGCATGGACGCGATCGCGCATTGCCTGGAGACCTTCATGGCGCCTGCGGTGAACCCGCCGGCCGACGGCATCGCGCTCGACGGGCTGGAGCGCGGCTGGGCCCACATCGAGCGGGCCGTGCGCGACGGGCAGGACCGCGAGGCGCGCTGGAACATGATGAGCGCGAGCATGCAGGGCGCGATGGCGTTCCAGAAGGGATTGGGCTGCGTGCATTCGCTGAGCCACAGCCTGGGCGGCGTGAACCCGAAGCTGCACCACGGCACGCTGAACGCGATGTTCCTGCCGGCGGTGGTGCGCTTCAACGCAAGCGCCGAATCGATCGTGCGCGAACGGCGGCTCGCGCGCATGGCGCACGCGATGGGCATCGGTTCGTGCGATTCGAAGGGCACCGAGGTGGCCGAGGCGATCCGCGCAATGAACGCGCGGATCGGCCTGGCGCCCGGGCTCGCGGCCCTCGGCGTCACCGAAGACCTGTTCGAGCGCGTGATCGACGGCGCAATGGTCGACCACTGCCACAAGACGAACCCGCGCCTGGCGACGCGGGAGGACTACCGCGAGATGCTCGCGGCGTCGATGTAGCGGCTCAGGCGTGTTCTTTCGCGTCGAAGAACTGCTCGTCCTCGGTCGAGCCCTTCAGCGCCGCCGTCGACGCATCGCGCTCGATCGTCGTCGTCACCGCATCGAAGTACCCGGTGCCGACCTCGCGCTGGTGCTTCACCGCGGTGAAGCCC
>NZ_JBFUGW010000433.1:0-3664 GCF_056402735.1 Rhizobacter sp. P3_C12 | reverse complement strand
GCCCGAGGCCGGGCGCGCCGTCGGGGGCCAGGTCGGTCAGCAGGTAGCGCGTGGTCAGTGCCGCGGCCAGCAGGCCGGCGACCGAGAACACGCCCAGCTGCGCCAGCCCGCCGAAGCCGGAGAACACCAGCGCCGAGAAGCCGGCCAGCGAGGTCAGCAGGCCCCAGCGCACGGTCGGCCAGTTGTGGCGCCGCCAGTGCAGCGCGCCGCTGCCGGTGCCTGGCGTGGTGCGGGCCTGCACCAGGTAGTAGATCGCGTAGTCGACCGCCTCGCCGATCAGCGTGGTGCCGAAGCCGAGCGTCATGCCGTGCACCTGGCCGAAGCCGAGGCTCACTGCCACCGTGCCGGCCAGCACGCCGCTCGCGACCGGCAGCAGCGCGACGCCGAGCGCCTTCAACGAACCGAACGCGAGCAGCAGCAGCGCGAGCACGATCGCGCCGTCCCACAGCGCGAGCCGTTCGACCTCGGCCTTGATCAGCGTGCGCGACTGCACGCCCAGCACGCCGGCGCCGGACAGGTCGAGCGACAGCCCGCGCGCGGCCCAGGGTTCGAAAGCGTTCCGCAGCGCATCGATCGCCCGGGCCTGGCCGTCGAGGTCGGAGCCACCGGCGCGCGTGATCGCCACCAGCAGCGCGCGCGGCTGGCTGCGCGACACCCACACGCCGGCCTCGACGCGCGGCCCGCCCGACGGCAGCAGCGTCTCGGCCAGCCGCGCCATCTCGCCGGTCGGGTCGCGCCACAGCAGCGGCTTGATCCACGCACCGGCCGGCGTGCCGAGCATCGAGGTGGTGTCGGCGATGCCGTCGCGCAGCCCGTCGACGCTGAAGCGCTGCGCATCGACCGCCGGGCTCAGCAGGTAGCGGTGGGCCATCAGCAGCTCGCCGACGGCCTTCGGCGCGCCGAGGTTGTCGCCATTGCTGATGCTGTCGAATTCGCCGCTCGCGCGCAACGCGGTCGCGAGGCCGCGCGAGGCCTCGCCGCGCAGGGCCGCATCGCCGCCGCGCACGCCGACCAGCATCACGCGCGCGGTCACGCCGTGGCGCAGCTGCTCCAGCAGCACGCGCTGCTCGGCACTTGGCGACGACGGCAGGAAGGCCGACAGGTCGGCGACGTAGGTGGCGCGCGCGGCGAGCCAGGCGCCGATCAGCATCAGCGCCAGCCACACCCACACGGCGGGGCGACGCAGCGCCGGGGCGTTCATGGAACGCGGCTCTCGACGATCTTCATCGTCGAGCGGTCACCGCCGGCGAGCTGCACCTGCACCTCGGTCAGCGCTGAGCGCACGCCGCTCACCGTGACGCGCGCGACCTGCTCGCGCAGCAGCGCCTCGCGCGGCACCAGCTCGAGCGTCCACTGCTCGAGGCTGCCGCTGAACTGCGACGTGAAGTGGCGGTCGAGCAGCTCGCGGTTGCCGGTCAGCGTGCCGCGCACGGCTTCCACCAGCACCTGCGCCTCGGGGACGGTGTCGAGCGGCACGCTGCGGCTGCGGCTGCCCTGGCTCATCGTCAGCGTGTTGCCGGCCACGGCGAGGCGCTCGCGGCGCGGCTTCAGCGTCTCGCGCACGAAGGTGTCGGGGGCCGAGAAGCTGAGGCGGCCGGACGATTCGAGCGTGCGCGTCATGTCCTGCAGCGTGACCTGGCGCTGCTCGGTGAACGTGGCCTCGCCGGCTTTGACGCCGGCCAGCAGCTGCAACAGGCTGCCCAGGTCGGCGGGCGCAGCCACGGTGGCGGTGCACGCGAGCGCCAGCATCATCCAGACGAACCTGCGCAGGGGCTTCATGGTTTCCAGAAGTCGTAGAAATTGAACCAGTTCATCGGCTGTTCGCGGCACAGCGCTTCCAGCAGCGCCACGTAGCGGCGCTGCGCGTCGGCAATGGCGGCATCCTGCGCCTCGCGGCCGGGGGGGCGCTCGCTCAGGTCGGCCAGCGGCACGAAGCGCAGCTCGTAGCGGTTGCCGCCCAGGTACAAGCCCGTCATGAAGACGACCGGCCGGCGCAGCAGCGCGGCGAGCCGGAACGGGCCGTCGGAGAACGTGGCCTCGTCGCCGAGGAAGGGCAGGCGGTGGCTGACCGAGCGCGCCGATGCGGCACCGGGCAGGCTGCGGTCGCCGAGCAGGCCGGCGACGCCGCCGTCGTCGAGCCAATTGCGCAACTGCAGCATCGATTCGAGCTGGCCGAGCGCGATGATGTGCAGCGGCGTGTCCGGCGCGATCGCCTTCAGCGTGGCGTTGATCATCCGCGCATTGTCTTCGTACATCACCATCGCGACGCGCAGCCCGGCGCGCGACTGGCCGAGCGCGCGCATCACCTCGAAGCTGCCGAGGTGCGCGCCGATCAGCAGCGCGCCCTGGCCGCGCGCGAGCACCGCATCGAGGTGCTCGGTGCCTGCGATGCGGATGTCGAAGCCGTCGAAGCGCTGCTGCAGCAGGTAGACGCGGTCGAGCACGGTCGACGCGAACGCGTGCAGGTGGCACAGCCGCTCGCCGAACGTGGGCGCGCGGCCGAGCACGCGCCGCAGGTACTGTGCCGAGGCGCGAGGGGCGGCACCGCCGAACCAGAGGAAGTACAGCGCGATCGGGCCGAGCAGCAGCCGCGCGACCGGCCGGCCGAGCCCGACGGCCACGCGCCGCATCAGCGCCAGCGCCCACAGGTTGCTGCGCTCGCGCTGGGCGGTCCAGGGGCTGTCGGCGGGCGTCGTCATCGGGCCGTCGGCGACAGGTCGAAATGCCCGCTCGCGCAGCGCGTCGCCTGTCCGTCGACGACCTGGGCGACCTCGAAGCGCAACCGCGTCGACGCCGCATCGACCGCATCCCATTCGATGCGCAGCTCGGCATCGGGCCCGACAGTCGCGACGAACTTGACGGCGCCGACCTGCAGCGGATCGAGCGCGAGGCTGTGCGCGCGCACCGCCTCGACCACCTCGGCCAGCAGCAGCACGCCGGGCACGATCGGCCGGCCGGGGAAGTGCCCCGCGAAGGCCGGGTGCGTGGCCGGGATGCGAATGGTCGCGACGGGCATGGCGGGGTGCAGCAGGCTCTGGGCCTAGAGGTGCTCGGCCGCGAGCGCGGCCAGGCGCTGCGCCGGCAGCTTGCCGGTGGCGTCGCGCGGTAGCGACGGCAGCAGCACGATGCGCCGCGGCAGCAGCACCGGGTCGAGCCGCAGCCGCAACGCGGCGAGCAGCGCCTCGCGCGTCAGCGTGCCGGTCACGACGAAGGCCACCGGGCGGGCGATGCCCTCGACGCTGTCGGCCGGCGGCAGCCAGAACGCGCCGTCACGCACGCCGTCGATGCTGTTCAGCTGGAAATTGAGGTGCGACAGCGAGCTGCGCTTGCCCGCCACGTTGATCAGGTCGTTGCTGCGGCCGAGCAGCCGGAAGCGCGTCGGCGACAGCACCTCCAGCACGTCGGCGAGCTGCGTCGGCTCGGGCACGTGGCCGCCGCTGACGATGCTCTCGGCGCCGTCGCCGCTCAGCCGCACGCCGTCGTAGGCGAGCCAGTCGGCGCCTTCGGTGGTGCGGCGCGTCGCGACCTGGCCGGCCTCGGTGCAGCCGTAGATCTCGACCAGCGGCGCCTGCCACGCGGCCTCGGCGCGCGCGGCCATCTGCGGCGACAGCGGCGCGGTCGCCGACAGCACCAGGTCGAGCGGCGGCAGCGCGACGCCGGCATC
>NZ_JBFUGW010000432.1:0-3673 GCF_056402735.1 Rhizobacter sp. P3_C12 | reverse complement strand
TACGGCTACTTGATAAACTATGAGTCAGATGACCCGGGGAGTCCTATTGATTCAATAGGGTATTGTGATTCCAATGGGGATTCACTGCTGCACATCGCCGCACAATGTGGGGACAGGCGCGCCGTTGAGCTTCTATTGAAGGCTGGCCTGGACGTGAATTTGGTCGGTGACATGGGGAATACGGCGTTGCATTATGCAAAGACGGAAGAGGTATTCAACTTGTTGTTGGCTCACGGAGCGTCGAGAGAGGTGATGAATGRGTTCGGCAGAACGCCTGAATTGAAGGGGGCCTTGTAAGCGAGAGCGACAACATGAACGAGAGGCTGCGGCCTGRCTTTGAGCCCGAGGTATCCGACATCACCCCCCAAACGGGTGAAGCCCCATCCTCAATCTGTACTTTGACGCTCCCCGTGCCCCTTCCCATACTCGACCGCTCCGCCTTGTAGTGAGACACGTCGATGACGGAAATGACCGATCTGCTTCGGTCGGCGCAATCCGGTGATCCGCAGGCTTCGAGCCGGTTGTTCGAGCTGGTCTACGCAGACATGAAGCGCATGGCGCACAGCCGGCTCTACCGGAGCGGCGGGCTGGACGACCTGGACACCACCTCGCTGGTGCACGAGAGCTTCCTGAAGCTGTCCGGCGAGGGCCGACTCAAAGCCTCCGACCGCCCAGCCTTCTTCGGCTACGTGGCCCGCGTGATGCGCAGCGTCGTCATCGACCACGTGCGCGAGCGCCACGCCCAGAAACGCGGCAGCGGTGACCTGCTGGTCACCTTGACCACCGGCATCGAGGCCGAGGCGATCGACGACCGGCGCCTGATGGCGATGGGCGCCGCACTCGACGTATTGCAACGCCTGTCGCCGCAGTTCCACGAGCTGGTCGAGCTGCGCTACTTCGCCGGGCTGTCGATCCGCGAGGTGGCCGAGGCGCGCGGCACCTCCACGCGCACCGTCGAGCGCGAATGGGAGAAGGCGCGCGCCTTCCTGCTGCACCTGATGGAAGAGGCATGAATGCCCAGGACCTGACACCGGCCGAGGTCAACCGCATCTCGCTGCTGCTCGACCAGGTGGGCGACCTGCCGCGCCACGAGCGCGCCGGCTGGCAGGCCGAGTTGGCGCGCCGCGAGCCGGCGGTGGCCGAGGTGGTCGCGCAGCTTCGCGAACGGATGCAGCCGACCGACATCACGGTGGTCCCGCGCGTCGAGACCGACGACCTGGTCGCGCGCGGCATCGATCGCGCCGCCCGCACGGCCCGCGGGGCCGACGCGCCCTCGCTGGTCGGCCGCCGCATCGGCGCCTACCGCGTGCTGCGCCCGATCGGCCAGGGCGGCATGGGCTCGGTGTGGCTCGCGCAGCGCGACGACGGCCTCTACGAGCGCCAGGTCGCGCTGAAACTGGTGCGGGCCCACCTGTTCGGCCCGCACGTTCACGAGCGCTTCGCACGCGAACGCCGCATCCTCGGCGCGCTGGAGCACCCCAACATCGCGCGCCTGCTCGATGCCGGCATCACCGACGACGGCCAGCCCTACCTCGCGCTGGAGTACGTGCAGGGCGAGCCGCTGGGGGCCTTCTGCGACCGCCGCGAGCTCGGCCTGATGCAGCGCCTGGTGCTGATGCTGCAGGTGCTGACGGCGGTGCAGTTCGCGCACCAGAACCTGGTGATCCACCGCGACCTGAAGCCGGCCAACATCCTCGTCACCGAAGACGGCCAGGTGCGGCTGCTCGATTTCGGGATCGCGAAGCTGACGACCGACGGCCAGGCCGACGAGACCGAGCTGACGCGCATCGCCGGCCGCGCGCTGACGCTCGAATACGCGTCGCCGGAGCAGGTGGCCGGGCGCGCGGTGACGACCGCCAGCGATGTCTACTCGCTCGGCGTCGTGCTGTACGGCCTGCTGTGCGGGCTGCGGCCCTACGAGCCGGTGCGCGCCTCGTGCGCGGCGCTCGAAGAAGCGGTGCTCGGCATCGAGCCGCAGCGCCCCAGCCTGCGCGAGCTGACCGACGAGGCCGCGCGTGCCCGCGGCACCAGCGTGCGCCGGCTGCGCCCGATGCTGGCCGGCGACYTCGACACCATCGTGCTGAAGGCGCTGAAGAAAGACCCGGCGCAGCGCTACCCCACGGCCGAATCGCTGCGCGAAGACCTGGTGCGCCACCTCGGCGGCCAGCCGGTGCTGGCGCGGCCCGACAGCGCGGCCTACCGCCTGCGCAAGTTCGTCGGCAGGCACCGGCGGCAGGTCGCGGCGGCCGGGCTCGCCGGCCTGGTGCTGGCCGGTGCGGCAGCCGTGTCGCTGCAGCAGGCGCAGCGCTCGCGCGAGCAGGCCGCGCTCGCGCAGCGCGAGAGCCAGCGGGCGCAAGCGGTGCAGGGCTTCCTGACCAGCCTCTTCACCGCCAACTCGCTGCAGCAGGCCGATCCGCAGCGCGCCCGCCAGACCACCGCGCGTGAGCTGCTGGAGGTCGGCGCCAGGCAGGCGTCGCAGGCGCTGAAGGATTCGCCCGAAGCGCTCGACGAGGTGCTCGACACGCTGGCCGACATGCATTTCCAGCTCGGCCTGTTCGACGAGGCCGGGCAGCTGCGGCTGCAGCGCGTCGAGGCGGCGCGGCGCTCGTTCGGTGCGCACGACGCACGGCTCGCCAGCGCGCTGCTCGCGTACGCCCGCGACGTGAACCACACCGACGACCGCGCCCGCGCGCTGGCCGCGATGGACGAAGCCCGGCAGGTGCTCGATGCGATCGGCGACGACGCGTCGGAGACGCGCGGCTGGATGTGGATCAACCGCGCCGAGATCGAGCAGTACGTGTCGCTGGCCGGCATGCGCGCTGCGGCGCAACAGGCGGTCGCGCATTTCCGGCAGCACCCGGCGCAGTGGTCGAGCGGCTACGAGGCGCTGCGCAACCTGGCGCGCTCGCACCACCTGGCCGGCGATGCGGCCACCGCGCAGGCGATGCTGAAGGAGGCGCTGGCCGAGATCGACCGGCACGAGGCATCGCCGTCCGCCTGGTCGGTGACGCCGCTGGTGCAGCTGGCCGAAGCGCAGGCGGCGGCGCGCGATTTCGGCGCGGCCGAGGGCAACCTGCGGCGCGCGCTCGACCTGTCGCGCAAGCTCAGCGGCCCGCTGGACGGCGGCACGCTGCAGACCCAGGCCAAGCTGGGGGGCCTGCTGCACAGCCTGGGGCGGCGCGATGAAGGCTGGCGGCTGCTCGATGACGCGCGTGCCGCGATCGAGCGGCCCGATGCGAACGCGACGCCGGCAGCGGTGGGCGCGGTGAACCGCTTCCGCGGCGATGCCCACCATGCCGACGGCCGCTTCGCCGAGGCCGACCGCGACTACGCGCCCGAGCTGGACGACCTGCGCGCGCACTACCCCGGCTCGGTGCCGCTCGCGCGCGAGATGCTGCTGCAGGCGCGCAACTGGACGGCGATGGGCCGCTATGTCGAGAGCGGCCGGCAGATCGACGAGGCGCACCGCATCTGGCGCGCCGTGGGCCGCGGCGTCGCGGCGCCGGCCACGCACAACCCCTTCGTGTTCGAGGCGGTGCGGCTGCTGTTGGCGCAAGGGCAGGCCGGGCCGGCGATCGAGCGGCTGAAGGAGGTCGTGCTGGTCGACGCCGGCGGGCCGCAGCTCGACCGCGTGCAGTGGCTGCTGTTCAGCGGGCGCGCCGCGCTGCAGCAG
>NZ_JBFUGW010000431.1:0-3677 GCF_056402735.1 Rhizobacter sp. P3_C12 | reverse complement strand
GCGAGCTGCAGGGGCGCTGGCAGCTCGCCGATGCGCGCTTGAGCCTGCGCCACCTCGCATGGCATGGGCACGGCGCCGATGCCGTGCTCGGCATCGCGATGCAGGCCGAGCACGCCGATGCCGCGCTGCGGGCCGCGGCACCGGTGCTGGCGCGCTTCGACGGCCGTGCACTCCAACGCGCCGCATCGCCGGCGCTCGCCGGCTACGGCGGCGACATCGCGGCCACGCGCGACGGCTTCGTGATCGGCTGCCCGCGTGCTCAAGGCCTCGCGCAATGGCAAGCCGATGGGAATTGGCAGGGCCTCGTCCCGTTGCAGGAGGCCTGCGCTGTTGCACTGGATGCCGCCCATGCGCTGTGGGCCGGTGGTCGACCGGAGGCACAGCGATCGCAGGCGCAGATATCTGACGCAAATAAAGACGATCGGTCGCAAGTTGGTCTTCCAATTGGTCTGCAACTGGACAACCATTGGTTGGTGCTTGGAGACGTTGCGGCGAAAGAGGGGTAACGCTGAGTAACCCTACCGTCCGGATTTGCTGGTCCTTCGCTATCGTTTGCGCACAACGACAGGGGAGATAAAACCCATGAATCGAGTGCTCTCATGGCCGTTGCTGCCGCTTCTTGCGCAGCAACTCGAGCAAGTCGCACGCTCTCGCCACGTGGCGGTGGTGGGCGACAAGCAGGCCGTTCGCATCACCCTATCCTTCGGCGTCGTCGAGATGCTGCTCTCGCCGAACCAGCCACCGATGCTGCCCGGCACCGAGGTCTACGTGTGGTTCAAGGGCGGCGGCTTCCTGTGCGGCCCGAAGCGCGAGATCGACCTCGCCGAGCGCGAATCGCGTCATGCGCTGCGGCGCGTGAAGGCCGCGCGGGCGGCCTTGGCCGCGAGCCGTGCCGAGCGCGCGGCGCGACTGGCCGCCGACATCGACATCCTGCTGCCCGAACTCGACGCGGCGATCCCGGACAACGGCGACAGCGACATGGCGCCGCTCGACTCGTCGCCGATGCCGCTCGACACCGCGCCGGGCAAGCTCGACGAGCACCCGGCGACGGCGGTCGACAACAGCCGCACCGAAGCGGTCGGCGAGGCCACGCGTCACTGAGCCTTCGGCAGCTTGTGGTTGTGCGTCTGCAGGTACAGCGCCGCATTGCCATAGGCCGCCGGGAAGTGCCCCCACTGCTGCTGCAGCGCCGCGATCTCCGGCGCCACCGGCTGCTGCTGCAGCAGGTTGGTCGACGGCGTGTCCGACTCGATGTCGAACAGCGCCGGCGGCTGGCGGTCGACCAGCATGTGCGTGCCGACCAGCACGCCGAGCTGGCGCGGCCCGGTGAACTGGAACTCGAAGGCGACGCGGCTCGCATCGAACTGCGGGTCGAGCAGGTCGCGCCCGAGCGTGGTGTTGCGGTAGCCGATGCCGGCCAGTGACGCGAGCGTCGGCAGCACGTCGACCTGCTGCGCCCAGTGGTCGATGCGGCGCGACGCCACGTGGCCGGGCGCGTACACGAGGAATGGCGTGTGGCCCTGCGTGATCGCGAGGTCGTGCCATGATTTCGGCAGGTGCGGCCCGGTCACGCCGATGATGCCGTGGTCGCCGATGAACGCGAAGATCGTGTTCTTGAAGTACGCCTCCCTCTTCGCCGCCGCCATGAAGCGGCCGATGCACCAGTCGAGGTAGGCGAACGCGCGGTACTCGTCGAGCGAGATGAAGCCGTTGTCCTCCAGCTGCGCATCGGTCGGCGTCGGCGGCTGGAACGCGGCCTGGTCTTCGTCGGGGATGGTGTACGGCCGGTGGTTGCCGCTGGTCTGGATCATCGCGAAGAACGGCGTCTTCTGCGCGCGGAACATCTCGTTCGCCTCCAGGAAGAGGTTCTTGTCGGAGACGCCCCACACGTCGACCACCGGCGATTTCAAGCGCGTCTGCTCGACGATGTCGACGTCGTCGATCGCGGCCGTCAGCACGCCACGCACGTTGGCCCACGAGGTGCTGCCGCCGATGAAGTAGAACTTCTTGTAGCCGGCGAACTCGTTGATGATCGACTGCTGGTTGGTGGCCGCCGGGTTGCGCGACGCGGTCGATTCGACCGAGACGTCGGGCATGCCGGTGACGGTGGTGAACACGCCGCGCGCGGTGTGGCCGTGCGCGCTCATCATGCGCGTGAACAGCAGGCCGTCCCTCGCGAGCGCGTCGTAGCTGGGCGTCGCGCCCAGCGGGCTGCCGATCGCGCCGACCTTGTGCGCCGCGAAGCTCTCCAGCAGCACCAGCACGACGTTCATCGGCTGGCCGGCCCGCTCGGGCTTCGGCGCCACGGTGCGCAGGAACGAGATCGGCTCGCCCGGCTTCAGCGGCGGCAGGCCGACGAAGGCGCGGATCGCATCGGCATCGGGGCGCATCTGCGCGTCGCCCAGGCTTTGCGCGCGGAAGGTCCAGGTGTCGTACAGGTTGTGCAGCGGGTTCAGCGACAGCTGTTGCGCGAACGMGTTCTGCAGCTCGATCGAATCGCTCCAGCGCAGCGGGTACTGCGAGAACTTGCCGTGGATGCCGAGCACGCCGAGCAGCACCACCAGCGTCTCGGCCACACCCACCTGCCAGCGCTTGCGCGGAGCGGGCGGCACGGGGTGCGCCGAGGTGCCGACCACCAGGCGCCACAGCCAGCCGAAGATGAAGTGGCACAGCACCAGCCAGGCGATGACCGCCAGCGCGATGCGCCCGACCGGGTAGGTCTGCGTGACCATGCCGGTGGCCTCGCCGATGTCGCGCGCCAGCGAGATGACGACCGCCGTCAGCCGCTGCGCGAGGTAGGCGAAGTGGCCGGCATCGAGCACCACGCCGAGCGCCCACACGAAGGCGGCGAGCATCCAGTACGTCCACCAGAAGGCGCGCGCGCGCGGCGGGCGCAGCCAGCGGCCGACCCACGGCAGCGTGGCCAGCAGCCAGGCGAGCAGCACGCTGTCGAGCGCGACGCGCAGGTCGAAGCGCGCGCCCAGCCACAGCGCGGCGGCCCAGTCGCCGGCCGACAGCGCCGCATCGGGCGGTGCGAACCAGAGGCCGAAGACGGCGCGGCAGACGGTGCCGACGACGAGGAGCACGGCGGCCATCGCGAGGGCGAGGCGAAGATGCGGGCGCAGCAGGGACATGGTCGATTCGATCTCAGGAGGTCGGCGCCACGGCCGCGCGGCCACGCAGCCGCGCGATCAGGAACACCACGCAGCGTGCCAGCGCCCACAGCCACAGCAGCGGGTCCAGCAGCGCATCGAAGAAGTTGCCGGTCGGCAGGTGCGTCACGGCGTGGAAGGTCAGCGCCAGCAGCACCGCCCAGCCGGCCGCGTGCTGCCGGCCGCGCACGATCACCGCGAGCGCGAGCACCGACAGCACGATGGCTGCCACCGGCGCCTGCACCGGCTCGAAGCCCCAGGGGTACAGGCCGAGCGACAGTGCGCCGACGGCATCGGCGTAGAGCACGAGGCCACCGAGCACCAGCGCCGCGGCGAGTGCGACGGGCAGGGTCTGCTGCTGGGGGCGATCGGCGAAGCGCTTCCAGAGCGAGACACCGGCCAGCGCGGCGAACAGCCCGCTCGGCTGCTGGAACGCGAGGCCGAGCCACCAGGCCGGCGACGCGGGGCCAGGCAGCCACATCGCGGCCAGCGCGAGCAGTGCCACGGCAGCGCGCGGCTTCATCG
>NZ_JBFUGW010000430.1:0-3687 GCF_056402735.1 Rhizobacter sp. P3_C12 | reverse complement strand
GGCCAGTGGTGCGTGCCCGCACGCGCCTGGCCGTCGGCGCAGGCCAGGGCGGGGGGCGCGATGCCGTCGCCCGCCAGCAGCGAGGCCAGCGCGAGGGTCGGCACGCCCAGCGCCGTGGAGGCGTGCCACAGCGACAGCGCGCGCCACTGGCCGTCGTCGTCGGTCGGCGTCGACACCATGCCGAGCACCGGTGAAGCGGCCAGCAGCGTGGCGGACGGCAGCTGCAGCCCCGGCCAGGCCTGTGCGCCGCAACCGCCCGGGCCGGGCTGCGGCGGCAGCGATTCGCTGTCGCCGGGCGGCAGCGGCACCACGCTGACCGCCAGCACGATGCGGCCCGGGTGGCGCGCCAGCGTGGCGGCGAGCGCGGCATCGCCGTCGCGCGGATCGGCCAGCACCAGGTCGATCGCGACGCTGCGCGCGCCGATGTCCAGCAGGTAGTCGGTGACCAGTGCCAGCAGCGTGCGGTCCGGCGGCCAGCCGCCGAACTGCGGGCGCAGCGCCGCGACCGAGGCCTCGTCGATGTCGACCACCAGCACGCCGGGCGCGCCGTCGCGCGCTGCCAGCGCGCGCGCCTGCAGGTCGTGCCAGGCGGTCTGCGCGGCCGCGAGCACGCYGCAGACGGCGATCAACGCGGCCAGCAGCACGCTCGCCGCCAGCGCGAGGATCACCGCGCGGCGGCCGGTCGGCGCAGGCCCTCTCACAGCGTGGCCCTCACGATGCGGCCCTCACAGCAACAGCAGCACCGCGGCGCCTGGCAGCAGCCACCACCACAGGCTGCGCGGCACGTCGAACTGCTGGGTCGCGCCCCACGCGCCGGTGAAGCCGTCGGCCTGCTGCGTGCGCACGCGCAGGTAATAGCGACCGGGCGCGGGGCGCGGCAGCACCAGCTCGGGCAGGTTCTCGCGCCGCTCCAGCACCAGCTGCGTGAACGCGGGGTCGGTCGCGACCTGCACGTCGTAGGTGTCGTCGCTGCTGCGGGCGCGCCAGCGGAACACCAGGCGCTCGCCCTCGTCGCGCGGCGGCGCGAGCGCCACCGGCGGCGGCGTCTCGCGCAGCTCGAAGCTGCTGGCATCGCTGAACGGGCCGTGGTCGTCGCCGGCCGCGATGCTCGCGATGCGCCAGTGGTAGCGGCCGGGCGGCAGCGCGAGGCCGAGGCGTTCGCCGCCCACGTCGTTGCGGTCGATGCGGACGGTCTCGAAGCGCGCATCGTCGGCCACCTGCAGGTGGTAGCGCTGCGCGGCGGCGGCTTTCGTCCAGCTGAACTCGACCCGCTCGCCGTAGGCCTGCCCCTCGTCGCGCGGCTGGGTCGTGAACGGCGGCTCCGGGCGTGCCTTCAGCGTGAACGCGAGCCGCGAATCGCGGCCCTCCAGGCCCTGCGGGTCGCGGGCACGCACCAGCAGCAGGAAGCGCCCGTCGGGCAGGTCGGCCCATTGCGCGGCGGGTTCGGTGAACTCGCCGTCGAGCAGGCGCTGGTTCAGCGCTTCGTCGGCGAACACCTGGGCGCGGTAGCCGGCCGCACCGGGCAGCGCGGGCCACGAGAAGCGCAGCGGCACGCGCTCGTAGCGCGTCGGCAGCGTCGACAGGCCCGGGGCCGGCGGCAGCGGCCGCACCGCCGAGACGCCGACGCCACCGGCCACCATGCCGAAGCCGTCGCCGATGGTCGCCACCGGCTTGCGGCCGACGCTCGCCGCGACGCGCCCTTCGGTGACTTCGGCCGCCGTGCTGCCGGCGGCGGTGCGCACGCGGAACTCGGTGCCGCGCACCCCCAGCGTCAGCACCGGCGTGCGGATGTCGTAGGCCGATCCGGGCGTGCGCCGTGGGTTGACGCGCGATTCCGCCTCGCCCTGCTCGAGCGAGAGCTGCGAGCGCGTGACGCCGCTGTGGCCGAACACCAGCAGCGAGTCCATGCGCAGCAGCGAGCCGCCGGAGACCAGCACGCGGGTCGAGTCGACCAGGCGCAGCGTCAGGTTCGCGTCGGCCTCGGTGCGCAGCAGGTCGCCCGGCTGCAGCGTGTCGCCGACCACCAGCGCGATGCGCTCGCCGGCGCGCTCGCGCTGGGCGCCGCCCGCGAGGAAGGCGACGCTCGCGACCGTCGCCTCGGCACGCAGCCAGGCCACGGGCAGGCGCAGCTGGCGGCCCGGTTCGAGCCGCTTCGGGTCGGCGACGCGGTTCAGGCGCTGCAGCCGCTGCCAGCCGCTGCCGGGGGCGAGGTAGCTGTTGGCGATGCTGTAGAGGGTGTCGCCGGGGACGACGCGGTAGTGCCAATCGGTGGCCGGCGCCGGCGCGGAGGTGGCAGCGGCAGCAGGCGCCACGTCGGCGGCCAGCGCAGCGGCGCAGGCGGTGGCCCAGGCGAGCGCCGCAAAGGCACCCCATGCACTGCGCATTGCATTGCCGGCGGGCGAACGAGACATCGTGCCTCCCCTCTGACCCGATGCAACCCGGCGCGTCTATGCGGCCAAGCCCTGACCCGGCCCAGAGCGCGGAAAGATAGCATGGGCCGACCGCTTCGTGCCCTCCCGATGACCCCCTATCCTGCACCGTATCCCCACCTGCTCGACCCGCTCGACCTCGGCTTCGTCACGCTGCGCAACCGCGTGCTGATGGGCAGCATGCACACCGGCCTGGAGGACGGCCGCAAGCACTTCCCGGCGATGGCCGCGTTCTTCGCCGAGCGCGCGCGCGGCGGCGTCGGGCTGATGGTGACCGGCGGCTTCGCGCCGAACATCGCCGGCTGGACCAAGCCGTTCGCCGGCATGCTGGCCAGCAGCGGGGCGGCGCGCCGCCACCGCGAGGTGACCGGCGCCGTGCATGCCGAGGGCGGGCGCATCGCGCTGCAGATCCTGCACACCGGGCGCTACGGCTACCACCCGTTCTGCGTCGCGCCGTCGCGCATCCCCTCGCCGATCTCGCCGTTCACGCCGCGCGAGCTGTCGGTGCGCGGCATCGAGCGGCAGATCCGCGCCTTCGTGCGCTGCGCGCTGCTGGCGCGCGAGGCCGGCTACGACGGTGTCGAGATCATGGGCAGCGAGGGCTACCTGATCAACCAGTTCCTGGTGACGCACACCAACCAGCGGCGCGACGATTGGGGCGGCTCGTACGAGAACCGCATGCGGCTGCCGGTGGAGATCGTGCGCCGCGTGCGCGAGGCGGTCGGGCCCGATTTCATCCTGATCTACCGGCTGTCGATGATCGACCTGATCCCCGACGGCAGCAGCTGGCCCGAGGTGGTCGCGCTCGCGAAGGCGGTCGCGCAGGCCGGCGCGACGATCCTGAACACCGGCATCGGCTGGCACGAGGCGCGCGTGCCGACCATCGCCACCAGCGTGCCGCGCGGCGCGTTCGCATCGGTCACGCAGACGATGCGCCGCGAGCTGCGCGCCGCCGGCCTGACGATCCCGCTGGTCACCAGCAACCGCATCAACACGCCCGAGGTCGCCGAGCAGCTGCTGGCCGACGGCTGTGCCGACCTGGTGAGCCTGGCGCGCCCGCTGCTGGCCGACCCGGCCTTCGTCAACAAGGCCGCGGCCGGGCGGCCGCAGGCCATCAACACCTGCATCGCCTGCAACCAGGCCTGCCTCGACCATGCGTTCAAGGCGCAGCTCGCGACCTGCCTCGTCAACCCGCACGCGGCGCGCGAGACGGTGCTGGTGCAGCGGCCGGCGCGGCAGCGGCGCCGCGTCGCGGTGG